>CANFZL010000046.1 GCA_947451205.1 Comamonadaceae bacterium | reverse complement strand
ATGATGCGCTCTGCGACGGCCTTTTTGCCGCCTTGCATGATCACGTTCATGAACTTGGCAAGATCAACATCGCCAAATTTTGGATCAGGAAGAATTTCACGTTTAGGGACTTCGCGACGACGTGGCATTTTTTCACCTCTTTGCTTCAGTTGGCGCCACTCCAAGCAGTCTTGGGGCAACACCGCGAGAACTTATTCAGCTCTCACTTACTCGACCGGCACAACTATTTGCGCTTGGGTCACTTCGCTCACAACACCGGCCAGGGCGAGAGGAGCACCTTGTTTTTTCAAAGACATTTGCAAACTATTTGCAAGCGCTTTTGGCGCGGACACTGCTTGCGCAGACCGAACCGGTCAAGCCCTATTGGCTTATTTGACCTTTGGCTTTTTCGCGCCGTACTTGGAGCGCGACTGCTTGCGATCTTTCACGCCTTGCAAGTCGAGCGAGCCACGCACGATGTGGTAACGCACACCTGGCAAGTCTTTGACACGACCGCCACGAACCAGCACCACGCTGTGTTCCTGCAGGTTGTGGCCTTCGCCGCCGATGTAAGAGATGATCTCGAACCCGTTGGTCAGGCGCACTTTGGCGACTTTACGCAGAGCGGAGTTTGGCTTTTTAGGCGTCGTGGTGTAAACACGAGTGCAAACACCGCGGCGCTGTGGCGAGTTCTGCATAGCAGGACTCTTCGATTTGATCTTTTCGACCTCGCGCCCCTGGCGCACTAGCTGATTAATGGTTGGCATGTAAAAACGTCCCTAAACGTCGAATATTTAACTAACTTGATACCCGCAACAAGTACGTGAAAACTTGAAAACGTGCATCCCTCCGGAATTTCCGGAAAGCCTTCTAGTGTAGCAGCCCAGATTGACGGCTGTAAACAGCCGCTACGGCATGGCTTGATCCGGTCATTATTTGATCCACAAACGGACTGAATCCCAAGCGCGACCCAACACGCCAGACTCTTCCACTGCTTCGAGCGTCATCAGCGGCACTTCGGCCACCACGACGTCGTTGCCGGTGGTGACTCTGAGAGTGCCCATGGGCTGCCAGCGTGAAAAGGGGGCGACCAATGGATCGGGCCGCGCCACCTGGGTCTTCAGCTTGCCACCGCTGCCAGCCGGCACCGCCACCACAATAGCCTCAGCGCGGCCAAGCTTGACGACGCTCGACTTGCCCTTCCATACTTTTGGTGACACGACGGCTTGGCCGGCGTCGAACAGCTTGACGGCTTCAAACGCTGTGTAACCCCAATTTAAGAGTTTCTGAGCCTCGGTGGCCCGGGCGCTTTCGCTGGCAGCACCGAGAACGATGGCCAAAATTCGGCGTCCACCGGGCGTGTTGTTGGCGCCCAGGTTCGGAAAGTCGCGCTTGGCAGTGGCGATCATGCAGTAACCCGCGGCATTGGTGTAACCGGTCTTCAGACCATCTACCGTGGGGTCACGGAACAACAAAAGATTGCGGTTGGAGTCATTCGCAGCAGGCGTGCCGGCGTAGCGGTATTTCTTCTGCGCGTAGTAACCCGTGTACTCCGGAAAGTCATGCAAGAGACGGGTCGCCAAAATGCTCAAGTCGCGCGCCGTGGTGGTGTGTCCAGCCTCGGTCAACCCTTCTGGGTTGGTATAGCTGGTCGATTTCATGCCCAGAATCTTGGCGCGCTCATTCATGATCTGTACAAAGCGCTCAACACTGCCGCCCACCGCCTCGGCCAGCGCCACCGTCGCGTCATTGCCGGACTGGATGATCATGCCTTTGACAAGGTCTTCTACAGGCACCTGCATCTTCGGGTCAATGAACATGCGGGAGCCCGGCATTTTCCACGCCCGCTCGCTGACCCCGAAGGTTTGCTTGAGGTCTATTTTTTTGGATTTCAGCGCGTCAAACACCACATAAGCCGACATCAGCTTGGTGAGCGACGCAGGCTCTACCGGGGTGTCAATGTCCTTGGCCGCCAAAATTTGGTTGGCAGTGACGTCAAGCACTAAATAAGAGCGCGCCGCCACTTCTGGTGGCTGCGGGACTTGAGCCTGCGCCACGCTCAGCAGAGTTTGCAACACGACAAGAATCAAGGCCGTTGTGGTCGCGCAAAAAGCGCGTATCAATCGATGCATAGGAGGCTTACTCGTCAGTGTTGGCTGCGCCGTGAGGTCAAAAGAAAATTGAAAAAGGGATGTGGTTTACATCCCTCAGCACCGCAGAGATGTCGTCAAGAGCAGCGCTCAGCCCAAGTGTCGAACCACCAGACTCTTCAGCAGTGGCAATTGTCCATGAAAGAAATGCCCTACACCGGGGACGACTGTGACAGGAAGTATCTGCGGTCGGGCCCAATCCAGCGCTGCGGCCAGCGGCACGGTATCGTCTTGCTCACCATGAATCACCAGCGTTTTTGAATGCGCCTCAGCGGGAATCGGTGCCACGCAGAATCGGCTGGCAGCAACACCAACCAGCACCAGCGCATCCACCTCACGCTCGACATGCAGCTGGGCAAACGCGTTCGCCGTGACAAAGGCGCCGAAAGAAAATCCCGCCAAAGCCAACCGACCGCTGGGTGCTGCGTGGCGCACCACAGCCAACAAGTCATCCAGTTCGCCGAGGCCGTTGTCATGCTCGCCAGCGCTGCCGCCGACGCCGCGAAAGTTAAATCGGACTGCGGTCCAGCCGGAATGCGTGAAAGCGCGCGCCAAGGTCTGCACCACTTTGTTGTCCATGGTCCCGCCAAAGAGCGGGTGCGGGTGCGCGATGACCACTACGCCCTTGGACGGCTCCGCCGGCAAGTCCAGCGACATTTCGATCTGGCCGGCTGAGCCTTGAATGCTTGATTTTTGGGTATGCGCGTTCACAGAAATCTCTCGTTCAGGACATTGACAAAGACAGGCGGAAAACCTCAGCGGCCGATGTGCGGCGGCGTCAGCAGTCGCTCTACAACTTGGCCGTTTTTAAGGTGCGATTCGACGATTTCATCGATATCTTGTTCGTCCACATAGCTGTACCATACCGCTTCGGGATACACCACGGCGACGGGGCCAGCAGCGCAGCGATCAAGGCAACCGGCTTTATTGACGCGCACTTGACCGGGTCCGGACAAGCCGGCAGCCTTGACAAGTGACTTGCAGCGGTCAAAGGCCTCTTGAGCGCGGTGATTGGCACAAGCTTCTTCGCCATTGCGGCGCTCGTTCAGGCAAAAGAAAATATGGCGCTGGTAATAAGTTTCTGAAGGGCTGTCAGATTCAGGCGGGAGGCGGTCTTGAGTCATGCCTTGATTTTACGGTTTCGTCGTCAGAACGCGAAAGCCGCAGCATGACATAGACCAACGCAGCAAAGGGCCACAACCAACCGAGCCACTGCCCCAGCCCGTTGAAGCGGATGAACCTGCCCTGCTCCCAAATTTGGAGCGTCTGAGCCAAATAAGGACCATCGGGTGCCTGATTCAACAATGTCAGCTGCACCGCCAGCGCCAGCAGCGCCAGCGCCGCAGCCGCTCGAGAAGGCACCCACAGCGACAGCAGCATGAGCCATGAAGCACCGATGAAACCGGTGCGCGCCGGCATGTCCAACCAAGACCAGATGTGCTCCGGGCCGTAGCTCAGGGCTGCAGATAGCGCGGTAAAAAAAACACCCGTTAGCAGGAGTAGCGACATGAACAATACACGGTGCGCGAGTCCCCGAATCACGCCATAGCCAATCAGACACGGGATCAGCCCACCCAGCGCCACCGCAACCATCTCAGCGCCAGGCAAAATTGGCTGCAGCTCTATATCGCGCACCGGCATCCAGTCCAAAAAAGGAGTGTCTTGCAACGCGTCGACCAACAGCAACTCGAGCCGCTCAAACACTTGGCCCAAGCCCAGTGGCACCGACACTGGAAACAGCAACGCGGCGGGCCATAGAGCCAACAATACCAGTGCACCACGAGCATCGTCGGCGAACCAACGCGCCCGAAAGTCATTCCACCGCTTGAGCATGCCCATTTTTTCCAGCAAGCTGGCACTGCAGGCCCCCATCCAAGCACCTATAGCGTTCAATGCCAAATCGACATTCGATGGGACGCGTGAGGGGATGTAGCTCTGCAAAGTTTCCATTGAAAGCGACAGCAAAGCGCATACCAATGCGGCGATGCTGACAGCGTACGATGCACGCCCGCTTCTGAGAGCAGCAAGCGCCAGCAAAAAACCCAGAGGCGCATAGCCCAGCAAATTGATGCCAACATCAAAACCAGTCCAGTAACGCGGCAACGGCGCGTTGATAAACGTGAAAGGGGAGAGACCTTGATCGCGCCAGTCCGTGAACGGATAAAGACTCGCGTACACAACCAAGCAAATGGCCGCCAGAGCCAGTGGCCAAGCAGACGTTTGATGTTTCTCAGGAGTCACACCGTCAACCAGACTGCAACATCAACCCTGCCAAGGCTTGACCACTACCAAGACGACAGCAGCGACTAGCAACACCACCGGCAGTTCGTTGTACCAGCGCCACCAGATATGGCTGTGCGTGTTGCGATGCGCTTCAAATCGGGTCAGTATGCGCGCGCAGCTGTGGTGGTAACCGATAGCCAGCACCACCACCACCAACTTGGCATGCATCCAGCCATTGCCTGGGCCGCGTCCAATGCCGTAGACAAGCCACAACCACAGACCCAAAGCCAGCGCCGGGAACGCCAAAATTGTGGTGAAACGCAGCAGCTTTTTCGCCATCAGCAGCAAGCGCTCCCGCTCGGCCACGCTGCCGTCAGGCACCATGGCCAAATTCACAAAAATCCGCGGCAGGTAAAAAAGACCCGCGAACCAGCTGGCAACGAAGACGATGTGGAAGGATTTGACCCAGAGCATGGCGTCGAGTGTAGCGCCGGGTCGGCGCCTAAAACAGGCAAAAAAATGCCCGGCTTGACACGGGGGTCAGCCGGGCGGCTAAAGCCTTTTTGTGTTGCCACGCAAGGCTCCCGCTAAGGGAGGAAAGCGGGGCGCAGCACCTTTCGGCCACTGCACAAAATAATTTTAAGGTCGCACCTCAGCCGCAGTCCCGAGGAATACTACGTACGCCCATTGAACTTGGAACAGGTCAAATTCGCCGCCCTTGGCGCAGTTCCTTGAAACCTTTGGCACAATTTGCAAATGACCCCATTCGCTCCTTTCCCACTTGGCCGGCCCCGCCGCTTGCGTCGCGACAGCTTCACACGCAATCTGGTGCGTGAAAACGCCTTGACTCCGCACGACCTGATTTACCCGGTCTTCGTCACCGACGGCCAACAGCGCCGCGAGGCGATTGGTTCCATGCCCGGCGTAGAGCGGCTGAGCTTGGACTTGCTGCTGCCGGTGGCCGAAGAATGCGTCAAGCTGGGGATTCCGGTGATGGCACTGTTCCCCGTCATTGATCCAGCATTGAAAACATTGGATGGCCGCGAAGCCCTGAACCCGGACGGCTTGATCCCGCGGGTGGTACGCGAACTCAAACAACGCTTTCCAGAGTTGGGCGTGATGACCGACGTCGCGCTCGACCCCTACACCAGCCACGGCCAAGACGGCCTGCTTGGTGACAACGGCTACATCCTCAACGACGAGACTGTGACCGTACTGGTGCAGCAAGCCCTGACGCAAGCCGAAGCCGGCGTCGACATCGTCGCGCCCAGCGACATGATGGATGGCCGCATCGCTGCGATTCGCACGGCGCTGGAGTCACGCAACTTGATTCACACCCGCATCATGGCCTACAGCGCCAAGTACGCCAGTGCTTTTTATGGCCCGTTTCGCGACGCCGTGGGCTCGGCTGGCAACTTGGGCAAGGCCGACAAAACGGTCTACCAGATGGACCCCGGCAACTCAGACGAAGCCCTGCGCGAAGTCGCACTCGACATCGCTGAAGGTGCCGACATGGTCATGGTCAAGCCCGGCATGCCCTACCTCGACGTGGTTCGGCGCGTCAAAGACGAATTCAAGATCCCTACCTTTGCCTACCAAGTCAGCGGTGAATACGCCATGCTCAAAGCCGCGGCACTCAACGGCTGGCTGGACCACGATGCGGTCATGATGGAAAGCTTGTTAGCCTTCAAGCGCGCGGGTGCCGATGGCGTGCTGACGTACTTCGCCCTCGACGCCGCACGTAAACTGCGGCAAGACTGATTGGTTGCGATGCGGGTTTTTCACATCACTGCCGGCAAGGTCATCGAGACCGAGGCACTGCCTGACACCACCGCATCTGCGTCGCAAAGCTTCATCTGGATCGCTTGCACCAGGCCTGAATTCGAGACCCGACAAGCTGAGATTCAAGCCGCCCTGCAGGGGCTAACCGGCACACAACTGGTCGACTTGCATGTATCGGACTTGCTCAACCATCAGTTGCCATCGCATTACGACTACACCTCGCAATACGACGTTTTGGTCTTTCGCCGCCTGGCGGCGCGCAGTGCGGATGCCGAGCCGCTGGGTCTGGGTGACCAGTCGATCCCAACTGACCTGAAGAACAAGCGGCAAAGCGGACCGCCCGTGCTCAGGCGCATCGACACCAGCCCGGTGGCCTTTGCCGTGTTCGATCAAGTGCTGCTGACCGTGCACCCGACCGACTGCAGCGTGCGCGACGCTTATGCGCTCAGGCTGCTCAACGCCAGCAGCACAGAGTCCCGCGCGGCGGGTGTCAAGCTGCCGACCAGCCCAGCTGATCTGATGCTGCGCGTCATCAACCTGATGGTCGACGGTTATCTGGAACTGCGCCGTGACCTCACACGGCAGATGGACCACTGGCAGTCTGAGTTGCTCAAGCCCAGCGCCCGCTTCAACAACTGGAGCTCGGTGCTCGACGCCCGTTTGGCGTTGCACCACCTCGACGAGATTTGCGAAGACCAGCGGTCGGCGCTGCAAGACTGGGTCGATTCGATCGAGACCTGGCCCGAGGGCGCCACACCTGCGCTGCAGCGCGAACGCGAACTGCTCAAGGTGCGCTCTCGCGATGTGCTGGAACACATTGAACGCGTGGTGCACCATGTGCGGCGCATGGAGCAAAGTGCCGAGACCACTGTGCAGATGCATTTTTCGGTGCAGAGCAACCGCACAAACGACATCATGCGCACCCTCACCGCGCTCACAGCGATCTTTTTGCCACTGAACCTGATCACCGGTTTTTTCGGCATGAACTTCGAATTCATGCCGATCATTCACAGCTTCGCAGGCTTTTGGTGGACGATCGGCCTTATGGCTTCACTGATCGTCGTGGCAGTCATGGTGTTGTGGCGCAAGCGCTATCTGGCCCGCAAATACTAAGCTAAGTGCTTGGCGAAAAACATGTGGGTGCGCTCTAACGCCAGCTTGGCAGCAGCTTCGTTGTAAGCACCTCGATGATCGCAGTTGAAGCCGTGATTCGCTTCATAGATGTGCGCTTGCACTTCGGGGTGTGCCAACTTGAAAGCTTCGACCGTGTCCAGAGGAATCCAATGGTCTTGGTTGCCAAAGTGAGCCAACACCGGGCAGCTAGGCTTGCGGGCTGATTCTTCGGCCGTGGTCATACCGCCGCCGTAATAGCAAACCGCTGCGCTCAGGCCGCTCAGTGCGCAGGCCGATCGCCAGCTCAGCAGACCGCCCCAGCAATAACCGACGATGCCAACCTTGGCACCCTCAGCAGCGGTGCCGGCATAGGCGATCGCGGCTTGGATGTCTTGCATCACACCGGGTGCTGGTAAGGCGTCGACGGCGGACTTGAAGCCGAAGCCGGTGCCCATGTCGGCCTCGGTATAGCCCAAGTCCACGTCGGCTTGTGCACGCTGAAAAGTAGCTGGCGCGACCGCCAAATAACCTGCAGCGGCGTAACCATCGGCGACGGCGCGAATGTGGGAATTGACGCCGAAAATTTCTTGCAAGACGACGACGGCACCCTTAGGCTTACCGGCAGGGGTTGCAACGTAAGCTGGCAGCGTGAAGCCGTCAGCGGCGGTGAGATGGATGAATTGACCCATGAAGTTGTTCTCCGGTTGTGGATTGGTTAAAAGTGAGAAAGAATGAAAAATTCTGACGTCGCGAGAACGTCCGATGGATTATTTTGCCGCGAGTTTTTTCGCTACAAAATCAAGCCTGTCTTGACCCCAAAACATTTCGCCATCGACCACGTAGCTCGGTGCGCCGAACACTGCCTGATCGATCGCTTGCTGCGTGTTGGCTTCGTAGCGCTGCTGCACCTCGGGGCTGCGCGATTGCGCCAGTCGCTCGGCGCTCAGGCCTTGTTCGCTGAGCAGTTGTGCCAACACGGCGGCGGCGGCAATGTTGCGCTCTTGCGCCCAGACAGCTTTGAACACGGCACCACTCAAACGCAACGCCAGCTCAGCGCCATCCTGCAGGTCGACGGCAATAATGAGGCGTGCAGCATCGTCGCCCGCCACCGGGAAAAAGGCCGGCTTGATATGAAGTGGCATCTGCAAACTTTCGCTGAAACGTTTCAGTTCCATCAGGCGATAAGCTTGTCGCTGCGGCGCGCGTTGGCCCAGGGGCAAACCGCCAGAGATCGGGAAAACCTTGCCAAAATCGGTCGGAAAAAGGCGCACGGTTGCTTGAACTTTGCGCGCCATTTCAGCAAAACGCGCGTGACCGAGGTACGTCCACGGACTTTGCGGGGTGAAGTAGTAGTCGATCGAAGCGGCCATATGAAGTCTCTTTTTTTTCAGCATGAAGGCTGGAATGAACATGAATTGCTTGTCTGAGTTTGTAACCCGGATCACAGATTGTTGCTGGATTGTTGGCCTTGTCCCTTGGTGAGACTATTGATTGACGACCCAGATACCAGCGTTCAACGCGCAGCTTCAACCTGTGCCAACCAAACCGCCAACTCACGCGCTGCGGCGTCAGTCGCTTCACCCAATGCGCGGACACCGCCAGACGCATCGGGTGTACTCGCTGGATGGCGTGACAGCACCTGCCGCTGCGCTAGAACCTTTGCCCCGACAGCTGTGTTTTCAAACAAAGTAGCGCGCAGTCGCAACAAGGCAAAGCTCACCATGGGTGACTCAAAAAAGTGGCTGAACTCCTCCAGCTCCACCTGCAACACCAGCGGCAATTGGCCTTGTACGCGTGTCAAGGCCGCGCCTTCGCCAGCCGGTACGACAGCATGTTGCTGGCCCAAAATCTGGCGTAGCCGCTGCTGCACCAAGCCCGCCGCCGGCATGCTCCAGTGGGCCTGCGCATAAGGCCGAAGTTGCTGCGCATCGGCATACCCAAGCCGATACAGGACGGCCAATTTATCAAGCGCGCCATTGCTGGACTCCACATCGGCCAGCGCCAGCAGCGGCAGCCCCATCGGCTGCGTCAGTGCCGCCGAGTCCAACACGCCAGGTCCAAAGTCGTACACCGCGGCCCGCACGGGTCGATTCGGCAGACTACCGCAGGCGCTCAAAACAACCGTCAACAAAGGTGCTGTCAGTAGCAAAGAAAACGAGCGTCGGGATGCAGTCAAACGGCGCTGACTCATGGCTTCACTCCCTTGGAATTCATCATCTCAAAACCCGCCTCGCCCGGCCCTGGAGGCGTCTCACCGCTGCCGAAAATCAAGGCTTGCGGATTGTCATCTACCACGCCAACAGTACGCCTCAACTGGCGCATGGTCAGCATAGTTTCATCGGCGACCTCGCCAATTTTGGGCAGGGTCGCCGTACCGAAGGTGTCAACGGTTCGGACCAAGCTCGTGCTGGCGTCGCCCATTTGCGCAGCGGCAACACGGATATCGCCGGCCGCTGCTTGCAACGATTGCAAGGTATGGCTGCTTTCGCGCGACAACGCAGGCAGCGTCGCCAGCGTCGGTCGCAGCGCTGCCGCCAGCTGGCTGACGCTGCCGGCGGCGGCCCCAATTTGCGTAATGGCCGCTTGCACAGAGGCTTGGTTATCGGGGCTGATCAAATGGGTCAGCCCGGCACTGACCTGCTGGATCTGCCCCAATATCGTGGCGGACTGCTGCAGCAACTGATCAACGACGCCGGGACGCAGCGGAATACGCGGGGGGTTGGCGTCGTTGGCAGCCAACAGCGCTGTCTGCGGCGCGTCGTCGTCCAGCTGTATGAAGCCCAGCCCAGTCACGCCCTGCGCAGTGATGGTGGCAAACGTACTGTGTGTGATCGGCGTGTTGGCATCGACCGACATGCGCACCAACACCTGCCCTTTGGCGTCGGGGTCAAAGCCGATAGATTCGACCTTGCCAACAGGCACACCCCGAAAACGCACGCCAGCTTGCGCCTGCAAACCAGAAATAGCTTGCCCAGTGGAAATGTCGTAGAAATGGCGCTCGCCGCTGTCACGCGTGAGCCAAACAGCCATCGCCACCAGCAGTGCCATCAAGGCCAAGACAAATGTGCCGGCGGCTAACGCGTGGGCTTTGTTTTCCATGAGAGGTCTTTCGGGTCTGTCTACACAGTTAATACGAAGTGAATGAATCCGGCGAACGATGCCGCAGAGCGGTCACAGCACGACGACCACGCTCGCCCAGAAAAAATTCGTGAACGAAGGGATGCTCAAACGCCAGCACCTCTTGCGGTGTGCCGGTGACGATGACTCGACGGTCGGCCAGCACCGCGATGCGGGTACTCAGTTCAAAAATCGTGTCCAAATCGTGCGTCACTATCACCACCGTCAAACCCATGTCACGGTGCATGGCGCGCAGCAACGCGCAAAGGCCATCGGCGCTCTCCGGATCCAGGCCGGCTGTCGGCTCGTCAAGCAGCAGCAAGGGCGGGTCCATGATGAGCGCTCGCGCCAATGCCACGCGCTTGACCATGCCACCCGACAACTGACTCGGCATTTTGCAGGCCGCATCAGCATCCAGACCGACCATGCGCAGCTTGATCATGGCGGCTTCCTGAATAAATGAGGGCGGGAACACCTTCAGCTCGCGCAGCGGAAAGGCAATGTTTTCGAGCACCGTGAAGGCAGAAAAAAGCGCCCCTTGCTGAAACAGCATGCCGATGTGAGCCGCCGCCCCCTTTTGCGCCAATGCGGCAACCGGCCGGCCAAGCACCTGAATCTCCCCGCGCGTCGGCTGCTCCAGTCCCAGCATCTGCCGCAGCAAAACCGACTTGCCGGTACCGGAGCCGCCGACCAAGGACAAAATCTCCCCCACTTCAATTTTCAAGTCAAGATTTTCATGGACGACACGATCTCCCTCGGGCGATGGAAAGATCGTCCAAAGCTGACGAATGTCCACCATCGACTCACGCATGACGCACCTGAGTCTTCATATGCCTACATTCCTGAAAAGCACGGCGAACAGCGCATCAACCAGTATCACGACCGTGATCGAGGTCACGACCGAGGCCGTGGTGCCTTGGCCCAAACTTTCTGTATTGGGTTTAACGCGCAGTCCGTAATGGCAAGCGATTAACGCAATGAGTAGCCCAAAGACGGCCGACTTGGCTGTGGCCAGCACCAGGTTGCTGGCTTCTACCGCGCCGGGCAAGGCATTGGCGAAAAACGCCAGACTCACATTCATCGACAGGTCGGCCGTCAGCATCCCTCCCAGCAACGACCACGCCGTGGTCCAGATGCTGATGAGCGGCATGACCACGGCCAGAGCCAACGCGCGCGGCAGTACCAGCCGAAACCCGCGGGCAATGCCCATCACGCGCATGGCGTCGAGTTCTTCAGTTACCCGCATGACGCCAATCTGCGCGGTAATGGACGAACCTGATCGCCCTGCGATCAAAATGGCGGCGAGCAATGGGCCGAGCTCACGAATCAGCGACACGCCCAGGATATTGACAACAAAAGCATCCGCGCCAAACTGCAGCAACTGCCGCGAAATCAAATAAGCCAACACCACTCCAATTAAAAACCCCACCAGCGCTGTGATTGGCAAGGCGGTCGCGCCGATGCGGAACAAATGACCCGACACATCACGCCACGGGCCGTCTTGGGGACGGCGTATCAGCCGCAACAAGTCCAACAACAATTGCCCCATCAATCTCGTCAGACCGACTGCGTGGTCACCACCGCGAAGCAAGCACGCACCCAAGCTTTCAAAGCGTTCACGCCAGCCGAATTGGGTTCGAGCAGGCGCCGACATGCTGAAGCGGGCAACGGTGTCAAGGATGCGGCGCTGACTGTCATCGACCTGCAGATCAGCGGGCCATTGACGTCTCCAGTGCGTCCACAGCACCTGCGCGCCCACATGGTCAAACCGGTCTATCTGACGCAAATCCCAGCGTGCTTGGTCGACTTCGCGGCCGCTCTTCAGTTCACGAAATTGATGCGCCAGCGATGTCCAGTCAGCAGGCACTGCCAAATCTGCAGCGGTCCATTTGCCACGCAATTGCTGCGTGACGCCCGCTGGCGTTTCAAGCCGTTCGATCCGGGGGACTGTCGCATTGAGGGTGACGTTGTGCTGTGGTGGCTTGGAATGAATGGGCTGGGTGAGAGACATGGAATGGATTCAAAAGCCCGATCGCCGCCATGCAAGCGGAGCTATTTGAAGAGCTTAAGCCACCCTAGCGGCTACCCGCCACAGCATTCAGCATCAAGACGTGCAGGCGTTCTCCTACAGCCCAGCCTCAAAAAGCGCTGATCGAGGCAGGGTTTGTTGATCCCAATGTATCGTTGCTTGTTGGCACAATAGCCGGCGCGTCGCGCTACCCTGAGCGCAGCGCTCTTAAAACCTTTGATTCGACCTTCGCACCCAACCTTTGATTTGACTGACATGAGTGACAACATCTTTGACTACATCATCATCGGCGGAGGTACCGCCGGTTGTCTGCTGGCGAATCGCCTGAGCGCCAACGCCAGCAAACGGGTGCTGATGATTGAAGCGGGCCGAAAAGATGATTACCACTGGATTCACATTCCCGTCGGCTACCTCCACTGCATTGGCAACCCGCGCACCGACTGGCTTTACCAAACTGAGGCGGAAACAGGACTTAACGGTCGCTCACTGCGTTACCCGCGCGGTAAAACGCTGGGTGGTTCGTCCAGCATCAACGGCATGATTTACATGCGCGGTCAGGCCCGTGACTATGATCGCTGGGCCGAGCTCACCGGCGACGATGCCTGGCGCTGGGACAGCGCGCTGGCCAGCTTCAGACAGCACGAAGACCATTACAAGCTCGATGCTGCGAATGGTGCCGCCAATGAAAACTTCAAACGTCTGCACGGTCACAAAAGCCAGCACGTGAATAGCCAAGGTCTGGCCAAAAAAATGGGCGGTGAATGGCGCGTTGACAAGCAGCGTTTGCGCTGGGACATCCTCGACGCCTTTGCCCAAGCCGCTCAACAAACCGGCATACCCGCCACCGAAGACTTCAACAGCGGCAACAACGAAGGCGTGGCTTACTTCGAAGTGAACCAAAAAAATGGCCTGCGCTGGAACACGGCCAAAGCTTTTCTGCGCCCGACCTGTTTGGGTCGGCCTAATTTTGAAATGTGGACCAGCGCGCAAGTGACACAGCTGCTGATTGAGCAGCAGCCTGATGGCAGCCAACGCTGCACCGGCGTCGAAGTCTGGACTGGCGACGAGCGCGTCAAAGCCTTTGCCACGCGCGACTCCGGCGACTTGCGCGGCGAAGTCATTCTGTGCGCCGGCAGCGTCGGCTCGCCGCACATTTTGCAACTCTCAGGCATTGGTCCAGTTGCACAGCTTTCGCAACACGGGATTCAAGTCAAGCAAGACTTGCCGGGCGTTGGCGCCAATTTGCAAGACCACTTGCAAATCCGTTCGGTCTACAAAATTCAAGCCAACGGCAAGCGCAACGTGTCGCTGAACACCATGGCCAATTCACTT
>CANFZL010000045.1 GCA_947451205.1 Comamonadaceae bacterium | reverse complement strand
GCTGTCGAAGCCCATGGTGCGCATCGCCGGGTGCGAGGTGCGGTACAAAAACGACATCAGCGACAGCAAAGTGCCGAGCAAAATCGCCAGTTCAAGACGAATCGTCACGGTAGCCACCAGGGTCGCCAAGGCCACGCCAAATTCGGTGCGGCTCAATTGAAGCAACTGACGCCAACGCGACAGGTCAAGCAATGAGATCGCCACCACCAACAAAAGCGCTGCCAGCGCCGCCATGGGAATTTTCGCCAACAGCGGCGCACTCAACGCCACCAAGGCCAGCAGCAGCAAGGCCGAAAACACCGACGCCAAAGGGGTGCGTGCACCGGCCTGTAAATTCGGCATGGAGCGGTTCATGGAGCCGCAGGACACGTAACTCGAAAAGAAACCGCCGACGATGTTGGACAAGCCTTGCCCGCGAAACTCGCGGTTGGCGTCAATGCGCTGACCTGAGCGCGCGGCCACGGCCTTGGCAATTGAGATCGATTGACCCAACGCGACGATCGTCAGCGCAAAGGCCAAACCAAGCAACTCCGACACCGATGACAAACTGATCTGCGGCACTGAGAAGTGCGGCCACGGCACCTCAATCGCACCGACCATGCGCAAGTTCACCAAAGAAGCGCCCTGTGGTTGTCCCGCCGCCACCCAAGCAAACAGCGAGGCGCTGACCAAACCCGCCAGCATGTAAGGCCAGTGGGGTCGCCAGCGCCGCAACGCCAGCGCCACCGTCATCGTCACCGCCGCCACCGCCAGCGCCGCGGGCTGGGCCGATGCCCACTGATTGGCGACATGCCGCAGCAATGCAGCCGCACCATGTTCACCGGCAGCACCGATGCCCAGCAAATCTGGCAAAGCGTAGACAGCAATCAGCACCGCCGCGCCGGAGGTAAAACCGAACAATGCCGCAGGTGAAATGAAGTTGGCCAAGGTGCCCAGTCGCAACGTGCCAATCAGCCACTGCATGACGCCGACCATCACCGTGACGACCAGCGCCATCTGGATGTAAGCCGGCGTGAAGGCCATGGTCAGCGGCGACAACATGGCAAACAGGGCCAGTGAGTTGGCATTCGTCGGCCCCGACATGACATGCCAGCTGGAACCAAACAGTGCCGCAATGATGCAGGGCACGATGGCGGTGTACAAACCGTACTCCGGCGGCAGCCCGGCCAAGGTGGCAAAAGCGATGCCTTGCGGCAACACCAGCACCGCACCCAACAAACCCGCCATACCGTCCGCGCGCAAGGTACGCGCAGAAACATCTCGTACCCAAGTACCGAACAGGCGCTCGACTAAATTCAGCATAGCGTCAAGCGCGTTGCACCTTGAAGACCGCTCGGCTGGCCCGTCCATTTGGCCAAAAACGTATCTCTTCGCCGTCTTGCAGGCCAAATTGATCGAGGATTTTCAGCTGGTTGTTCAGGGCCAAGGCCCGAAAATCCTGCAATGTGCCAACCCGAATGTTGGGCGTGTCATACCACTGGTAAGGCAAGACCTTGGTGACCGGCATGCGCCCCCTGAGCACCGCCAAGCGATTCGGCCAATGGCCAAAATTAGGAAACGCCACGATGCCCACGCGGCCGACTCGGGCGGTTTCGCGCAGCATGACTTCCGCGTTGCGCAGGTGTTGCAACGTGTCAATTTGCAGCACCACATCGAACGAGCGGTCACCGAACAGCGCCAAACCTTCTTCCAGATTAAGCTGAATCACATTGACGCCGCGCTCGACACAGGCCTGCACATTGGCATCATCTATCTCGACGCCGTAACCTGAGCAGCCACGTTCGCGGATCAAATGCGCCAACAACTCACCCGTGCCGCAACCGAGGTCCAACACACGCGAACCGTGCGGCACCAAGCGGGCAATCGACAGCAAATCTGGTGAGCTTTCTTTCAAGACTTTGGATGGCACCTTCATACAGCCACCTTGCTATTGAAGTAGGAGCGAACCACGCCCAAGTAACGGGCATCTTCCAGCAAGAACGCGTCGTGGCCATGCGGTGCATCGATCTCGGCGTAGCTGACGTCGCGCTGGTTGTCCAGCAACGCCTTGACGATTTCGCGGCTGCGGGCCGGCGAAAAGCGCCAGTCGGTGGTGAAGCTGACCAACAAGAATTTAGCGCTGGCCCGTGCTAAAGCCAGACTCAGGTTCCCGCCATGCGCGCTGGCCGGGTCAAAGTAATCCAGCGCGCGGGTGATCAGCAAATAGGTGTTGGCGTCGAAGTACTCACTGAACTTGTCGCCCTGGTAGCGCAAATAGCTTTCGATCTGAAACTCAACGTCTTGCGTTGAATACTTGAAAGGTGACGGCGCAGCGACAAGCGTGGGGGCCTGCGACTGCAGCGACGGGCCGCCCCGAGCCAAGTCAGCCCCCTCGGGGGGCAGCGAAGTACGCGCAGCGACAAGCGTGGGGGCAACTTGCAGCCGTCCAAATTTTTCATTCATCACATCGTCACTCAAGTAAGTGATGTGGCCAATCATGCGGGCAATGCGCAGGCCGCGTTTGGGCAACACGCCATGGCGGTAAAAATGCCCGCCGTGAAAGTCCGGATCGGTCGTGATCGCGCGCCGTGCCACTTCATTGAAGGCGATGTTTTCAGCGTTCAGATTGGGCGCGCTCGCCACCACCACGGCGTGCCGAACGCGGGCGGGGTAGCGCAGCGTCCAAGCCAGTGCCTGCATGCCGCCCAGACTGCCGCCCATCACGGCCGCCAAGGTCTGAATGCCCATTGCGTCTAACAATCTTGCTTGGGCGTCGACCCAGTCTTCGACGGTGACCACTGGGAAATCAGCACCGTAAATGGCTTGGGTGTCAGGGTTAATCTGCATCGGCCCGGTGGAGCCAAAGCAGGAACCGATGTTGTTGACACCGATGACAAAAAAGCGATCGGTATCGACCGGCTTGCCGGGCCCGATCATGCTGTCCCACCAGCCTTCGGACTTGGCTTTGACCTGACCCGATTCGTCGAGGTAGACGCCCGCCACATGGTGCGAGGCATTGAGCGCGTGGCAGATCAGGACGGCATTTGACTTGTCGGCGTTGAGCATGCCATACGTCTCGTAGCTCAGGTCATACGCGCGTATTGACGCGCCGCTTTGCAGCGGCAAGGCGTCCTTGAAATGCATGGTCAGCGGTGTTGCGACTAAGGTCAAATAATCACCTGCAGAAAAAACAAAAACCCGGCGACGCTAAAGCGAATCCGGGTTCTTGGAAGTCGTCTTTAGCTGTACTTTTAATGCGCCCGCAAACTGATTAAATCGGCGCTTAGCGAGTATATCGCTCCGCCCCAGGGGTCATGATGACGGCAAGACCAAGGCCAGCACGCCCAAAACAGCAAAAATAAGCGCTGACACGGTATGCACCACCCGCAGCGGCACCCAGCGGGTGACCCGCTCGCCCAGCCACACGACTGGCGCGTTGGCCAGCATCATGCCCAAGGTGGTGCCTGCCACCACCGCCACATACGCGTCAAAGCGCGCGGCCAGCATGACCGTGGCAATTTGCGTTTTGTCGCCCATCTCGGCCAAGAAGAACAGCACCACGGTGGTCGCAAAAACGCCCCAGCGCGGGGGTTGGCTGTCGCTGTCGTCTTCGAGTTTGTCGGGCACCAGCATCCATGCAGCCATGACCAAAAATGAAGCCCCTAGGATCCAGCGCAAGACATCGGGGCTGAGCAAGGTGGTGAGCCATGCGCCGAGCGCGCCGGCCATGGCGTGGTTGGCCAGCGTGGCCACCAAAATGCCCCAGACGATGGGCCAGGGTTTTTTGAAACGAGCGGCGAGCAAGAGCGCCAGCAGCTGCGTTTTGTCGCCCATTTCAGCCAGGGCAACGATACCAGTTGATACGAGAAATGCGTCCATGTTGAATAACTCCGGCCGGAGTGAAACCAATGACCGCACAGCATCTCCGGCCAAAAGCAGGTGAAGCTTGAAGGCTGTGCAGTCAAAGGTCTCGCCAAGTCGTTTTTCAACCGTTTGCGCCATGTCGACCCTTTTACAAGGCCCAACAAGTCTGTTGACGCAAACCCCTCTCGCCCTTTGCTGTGTAGCAAATCGGAAGGCGGCTACTCCCCAATGACAGCCGTGATTGTAGCCAAGCCCGCTTGAGTTTCTATGCCTTCATCGTTGGCGAGCATCTCTTGCACCGTTTAGGCTTAAATCTTGCTTACGTTTGGTGCGTTTCTGTGAAAATGCCTAAAAATGCACCAATATAAAACAATTTACAAGGAAATAACTTCATGGAAGCACTAAAACAGGGCTCGGATGCACTGTTCATCTTGCTAGGCGGCATCATGGTGCTTGCCATGCATGCCGGTTTTGCTTTTTTAGAGCTCGGAACTGTTCGCAAAAAGAACCAAGTTAATGCCTTGGTCAAGATTTTGGTGGACTTTTCGATCTCGACCGTTGTCTATTTCGTCATCGGCTACAGCGTCGCATACGGCACGCACTTTTTTGTGGGCGCTGAGCAGTTGGCCGCTAAGAATGGCTACGAGCTGGTGCGTTTCTTCTTTTTACTCACCTTTGCGGCAGCCATTCCCGCCATCATTTCTGGTGGTATTGCTGAACGGGCGCGGTTTTATCCGCAACTGATTGCCACGGCCGTGATCGTCGGCTTGATTTATCCTTTTTTCGAAGGCATTGTTTGGAACAACCATTTCGGCGTGCAAGCTTGGATCAAGGCATTGACCGGCGAAGAATTTCATGATTTTGCAGGCTCCGTGGTGGTCCATGCCATGGGCGGATGGTTGGCTTTGCCGGCGGTTGTTTTGCTCGGTGCGCGCAGCAACCGTTACCGTAAAGACGGCGCTGTGTCAGCGCACCCACCCTCAAATATCCCTTTTCTGGCCCTGGGCGCGTGGATTTTGACGGTCGGCTGGTTTGGCTTTAACGTCATGAGCGCACAAACCATCGACAAAATCTCTGGACTGGTGGCCGTCAACTCCTTGATGGCGATGGTCGGCGGCACGCTGGCTGCGCTGGCTTTTGGCAAAAACGATCCAGGCTTTGTCCACAACGGCCCGCTGGCTGGCTTGGTCGCCGTTTGCGCTGGTTCAGACCTGATGCACCCGTTGGGCGCGTTGCTGGTTGGCGCCGTCGCTGGCAGCGTTTTTGTCGTGATGTTCACGTTGACTCAAAACAAATGGAAGATCGACGACGTGCTGGGCGTTTGGCCGCTGCACGGTCTTTGTGGCGCTTGGGGTGGCGTAGCAGCAGGCATCTTCGGGCTGAAAACGTTTGGCGGCTTGGGCGGTGTCAGCTTTGGTGCGCAACTCATTGGCACGGCCATGGGTGTAGCTTGGGCGCTGCTGAGTGGCGTCCTGGTCTACGGCCTGATCAAGGTCGCGATGGGCTTGCGCCTGAGCCAAGAAGAAGAATATGAAGGCGCGGACTTGTCCATCCACCGCATTGGCGCCACCCCTGAACGGGAAGTGAACTGGTAGTCAAGTCAAACTCCTTGATGCGACACTAAAAATTTTTCTTGACATCTGTCAAATTGACGCATAATGTTTTCCCGTGCAGATGTCAGCATCCGCATGGGTGAGGTGATCGGTCAGTTTCGCGCGCTACAGCGGTACGTTTGAAGATTTGTTGTGCTTTCGGGACCCCATCGCTTTTGATCACTTTTGATCACTTTTTATTATTGTGTTTTAGAGGAGTCCCTTCATGGGCAACAAACTTTACGTAGGCAACCTGCCTTACTCTGTGCGCGACGAAGATCTGCAACAGTCTTTCGGCCAATTTGGCTCTGTCACCAGCGCTAAAGTCATGATGGAACGCGACACGGGTCGCTCCAAAGGCTTTGGTTTTGTCGAAATGGGTAGCGATGCTGAAGCACAAGCAGCCATTGGCGGAATGAACGGTCAGCCTTTGGGCGGTCGTAGCGTTGTCGTTAATGAAGCCCGTCCAATGGAAGCACGCCCACCGCGTACCGGTGGCGGCGGCTTCGGTGGCGGTGACCGCTCCGGCGGTGGTGGTTACGGTGGCGGCGGCGGCGGTGGTGGCGATCGCTCCGGCGGTGGCGGCTACGGCGGCGGCGGCGGCCGTTCAGGTGGCGGCGGCTACGGCGGTGGCGGCGATCGCTCCGGCGGTGGCGGTTACGGCGGTGGTGGCGGCGGCCGTGGCGGCTACTAAGCCCTCGCGTTCAAACCCCCAGCAGTTGGCTCACGCTGACAGCTTCAGTTTCTGACTGAAGACCTGCTCATAAAGGCTTCAAGACTTCGGTTTTGAAGCCTTTTTTCATGGTGGCTATTTAGCTTTAGCCAGGGGGTCGGGCTGGCTTGGCCGGTGCAGCGCCAGCAGCTGCTTTAGGCACCAACAGACCTTTGACACGGCCCTTCAAGTCAGCCACTTGATCGAGGTTGTCATACGCGAAGGTGTCGCCGCTGAAGACATCCGAACCGCGCTTCAGCACCACCGGTAGGTGCGATTTGACACGGTCTTCGTTGACAAAAATATGCAAAAACTCGCCAGAAAATTCAAGCCGAGGCAACCAGCTGCCGTCGGCTATTTGCATCGGTTCACGGACCACCACGGCATTTCCCAACAACTGCACTTCTGAACCGGCGTCATTGCTCAAAGCGCGGTGCGCGGTAGCCGTCGTCAAACGACCGTCTGGACCGGTGGAACGCATACGTGCTTGATCGATTTCAAGCGTTTCTGTGTCCTGAAAGTGACGCGCCTCGGTGCCAAATAGTTCGGTTTTCAAACGGCCCTTGTCGTCAAACGTTTTGACGGTGGCGCGGCGCATAAAGTAATCCATCTCATGGCTCACCGGCCGAGCCGCTTCAGCCTCATAGGCGGCTGGCGTGTTGCGCACCAGCCAATAGGTGCCAACCGCCAACAAACCCATCAAGACCAAGGGCAAATAGAGTGACAGACGTTCCCAGAGGCCGGCCAAAACTTGCCCACCTGTCTTGAGGCCCTGCAGCGGGCGGGCGAAGCCGGTCGCTGGCGCTTGAAGCGTCATGTGCCGTAGTCCGCCAATAAATCGGCATAGCGACCACTGGCGACCAACAACAAGTCGCAGAATTCACGCGCGGCGCCCTGTCCTCCTGCGGCTTGAGTGACATAGTGCACAACGGCTTTGACTTCAGCGTGCGCGTTGGCCGGTGCACAACTGAAAGCTGCCCGGCGCAACACCGGCAAGTCGGGCCAATCGTCGCCCATGGCGGCAGATTCAGACCAATCACAACCCAGCGCTTTGAGCGCCTGCTCGGCTGCCGGGCGTTTGTCTTCAGTACCGAAGTGTGCGTGGGCAATACCCAGAGCATGTAAGCGCGCGCGCAACACCACGCTGTCCCGACCAGTGATGACGACCGGTGTGATGCCGACTTTTTGCAGCAGCTTGAGACCTTGGCCGTCCAACGTGCTGAAGCGTTTGATGGTTTCGCCGGCAGCGTAAAGCTGGCCGGACGTTTCGGTAACCTGATGCTGAGCGTATTCACTGAAGTACAAACCACCGTCAGTCAGTACGCCGTCGACATCAAAGAATGCCACTTTGATGCCTTGTGCCCGCAACAGCAACTCGGGTGCGAAGTTCAGCGCGGGAGCCATGGATGGAAGATGCAATGAGGTGGATGGCGTCATCAAATCACCTTCGCCCGCATCAAGTCATTGGTATTGAGCGCACCGCACAAGCGACCGGTCTCGTCGACCACCAAAACGCTGGTGATCTGATGCTGTTCCATCAGCGCAACCGCTTCTACCGCGAGCGCGCTGGAGACTAGGTGACGCGGATTCGCATGCATCACGTCGACAGCACACATGGCGCGCAAATCAGCACCTTTTTCGATCAGCCGACGTAAGTCGCCGTCCGTGAAAATACCCAGTACTTGCTGCTGCGCATTCACCACGGCCGAAGCACCCAAGCCCTTGGCGCTCATCTCGCGCATCAGTTCACTGAGGCTGGCATCGGGACGCACCGAAGGCACGGCTTCGCCGCTGCGCATGACATCGGCCACATGCGTGAGCAACTTACGGCCCAAGGAGCCGCCGGGGTGTGAGCGCGCAAAGTCTTCTGGTTTAAAACCGCGGGCGTCGAGTAGCGCCACGGCGAGTGCATCACCCATGGCCAGCTGAGCCGTGGTGCTGGCGGTAGGTGCCAAATTGAGTGGGCACGCTTCTTGTGCGACGCTACTGTCTAGCACCGCATCCGCGTGCCGTGCCAACGCCGATTGCGCGCCACCCGTGATGGCAATGACTCGCACCTGCAAGCGCCTGAGCGTCGGCAAAATAACCGTGAGTTCTTCGCTTTCGCCACTGTTCGAAATCGCCAGTACGACGTCAACAGCTGTGATCATGCCGAGATCACCATGGCTGGCTTCTCCTGGGTGCACAAACATGGCCGGTGTGCCTGTGGAGGCCAGAGTTGCTGCGATCTTGCGCCCAATATGGCCACTTTTGCCCATGCCCATCACCACCACCCGGCCAGGGCATGACAGCACCATTTCGACAGCGGCAGCAAACTCTAAGCCAACGCGTACTGCCATGCTGAGCACAGCGGCAGCCTCAATTTCAAAAGTCTTGCGGGCCAACGCCACAGCTTGTGCCGGATCAAAGCCGGTGCGGTCAAAGTTCATCCCTGCATTCTATCGAGACACCCCGCCACAGAAGCCATCGGCTACCATTCTTCAATGACCGGGCTCGAACTCACGCTCTTTTACCTGCTGGCAGCCGTGCTCGGCGTGGTGGCGTGCCGCTCACTCAAACTGCCCCCAATGCTTGGCTATTTGACTGCCGGTGTGATCATCGGCCCCAACGCCTTAGGCTTGGCGCAAGACGCGGCTGGCGTTCGTCACTTAGGTGAGTTTGGGGTGGTCTTCCTGATGTTCGTGATTGGACTGGAGTTCAACCTGCCGAAACTGCGCTCTATGCGCCGCCATGTGTTTGGTCTGGGTCTGTACCAAGTGGTGCTGACGATGTTGCTGGTGATGCTTGGCTCTTTGTTGTTGACGCTTGCTGCGCCTGTCGGCTGGCATATCAATTGGCAGACGGCGCTGGCTTTGTCAGGCGCCGTGGCCATGAGCAGCACGGCGCTGGTCGTCAAGTTGTTGTCGGAGCGGCTGGAGTTAGAGTCTGAGCACGGCAAACGCGTGATGGGCGTCTTGCTGTTCCAAGACTTGGCAGTGGTGCCGCTGCTGGTCTTGATTCCGGCCTTGGGTTCACGCCCCGAATACCTCTTAACCGCGCTGGGTCTGGCCTTGCTCAAGGCCTCGATACTGGTCGGGCTGTTGCTGATGGGCGGACAACGTGTCATGCGCTGGTGGTTGACGATCGTCGCTAGGCGCAAAAGCGAAGAGCTGTTCGTGCTCAATCTGCTGCTGGTCACGCTAAGTTTGGCGTGGCTCACCGAGCTGGCCGGTTTGAGCTTGGCCTTGGGCGCCTTTATTGCTGGTATGTTGATTTCGGAAACTGAATTCAAGCATCAGGTTGAAACCGATATCCGGCCCTTTCACGACGTTTTATTGGGCCTATTTTTCATCAGCATCGGCATGATGCTCGACTGGCATGAAGTGATCGCTCACTGGCCGCTGGTGCTTTTTCTACTCGTATTGCCTGTCCTTTTAAAGCTGGCGCTGGTGACGCTGTTGGCCAAAGCCCTTGGCGCTACAAATGGCGTGGCGCTGCGCACCGGTTTGTATATCGCGCAGGCAGGCGAGTTCGGCTTTGTGTTGCTGACGCTGGCACAAGACAACCGTCTGGTACCCGCCAATTTACTCAATCCGGTACTCGCCGCGATGGTGTTATCGATGCTAGCCACGCCGTTCATCATCATGAGCAGCAATCGCATTGTCATGCGTCTGGTGAGCAGCGAATGGCTGCAACAGTCGCTGCAGATGACCCATATTGCGCGCAAAGCCATCAACACCAATCAACACGTCATCATTTGCGGTTACGGCCGTTGCGGCCAAAATCTGGGACGCATCCTAGATGCAGAAGGCATTCCCTACATTGCACTCGACCTCGACCCGGACCGAGTCCGCAAGGCTGCGGCCGCCGGCAACTCAGTGGTATTTGGCGATGCAGTCCGGCTGCAATCGTTGATGGCAGCTGGCTTGGCACGTGCCAGTGCAGTGGTCGTGACTTACCTGAACACGGCCAGCGCTCTCAAAGTCTTGGCCAATGTGCGCGCCCACGCGCCGGCGGTTCCCGTGATCGTCCGCACGGTCGATGATGTCGACCTGGAAAAACTGAGCGCTGCGGGCGCTACCGAAGTCGTGCCTGAGGCGATTGAAGGCAGCCTGATGCTGGCGAGCCACGCGCTGGCGCTGGTTGGCGTGCCGATGCGCCGCGTGATTCGCGTGGTTCAAGATCAGCGCGATGCCCGTTACAACTTATTGCGGGGCTATTTTCATGGTGCCGATGACGACACGGTCAACGAGCTGGAACAAGAGCGCTTGTCCACCCTCATTTTGCCGCCGGCCATCAAAGCTGTCGGCTCGTCTCTGGGTGACATGGCGCTCGCGATAGTGGGCGTGAAAGTAGTGAGTCTGCGCCGCAGCAATGGACTTGCACAGCCGGTTTTAGATGATACGTTGCTGGAAGGTGGTGATACGCTGGTGTTGTCTGGCACGCCGGCTGCGTTGGGGCTCGCGGAAGAAAAACTGCTGCGAGGACGAACCACATGAAACGACAAACGGCTATGGCACTGCGGGCCAGATCTTACTGGCCCGCAACACATTCACAAAGCGCCAAAGATATTCCAGCGCTGCTTCGATCCTGCGCCTGCGTCTTTTTGATACGGGATGCCGAAACCGACCCCGGCATTGGCGATCTGCCAAACTTTCACCCTGTCTTGATGCTTTACAAAATGAATGCCGTTTGTGATTGATCCAAATCGTAGCCCTACCCCACCCGACGTCCTCACGCAACAAACCGTGAGCCAGTACCTGCGCAGCCACATTCGCACCGTAACGGATTGGCCCGCGCCAAGTGTGCAGTTTCGCGACATCACACCGCTTTTGCGGAATCCAAAAGTTTTTCGCGTGTTGATAGATGCATTTGTGCACCGTTACATGGACCCGGCGCTGCGACCAGACGTTGTTGCGGGCCTTGATGCACGCGGTTTTATTTTGGGCGCTGTCATCGCTTATGAGCTCAACGTCGGCTTTGTGCCGATTCGGAAAAAAGGCAAACTACCTTTCACGACCGTGCAAGAAACTTACGAGCTCGAATACGGCAGCGCTACCGTTGAATTGCACACCGATGCCGTCCACGCAGGTCAGAAAGTGTTGTTGATTGACGACTTGATCGCCACGGGCGGCACCATGATGGCCGGGCGAAAACTACTGGAAAGACTTGGTGCCTACGTGATGGAAGGCGCTGCGATTGTCGACCTACCCGAACTTGGCGGCTCAGACAAACTGCGTGCGTCGGGGCTGCCTCTTTTCACGCTGATTGATTTTTCGGGTCATTGACTTCAGCATCATCAACAACCATTTTTAAGGAGCGTTTCCATGTCACTTGAAGTCCTACCGCTTTCACCCGCCATCGTTGAAAAACTCAAGACGATCTCCACCGCCACACTGACCACTGTGCTGCTCAAAAAAGGCTTACGCAACGTTTGGTTACGAGGCACAAAACCTTTGCAGCCCGATCAGCCACGCACGGTCGGTCGTGCATTCACACTGCGTTTTGTGCCGGCCCGTGAAGATCTGGCGACGCCTGAATCTTGGTCGTCGCCGATTTCAACACGAGCAGCGATCGAAGCCATGCCGCCGGGTTGTATTTGTGTGGTCGACGCCATGGGCGTGACCGACGCCGGCATTTTTGGGGACATTCTCTGTGCCCGTATGCATAAGCGCGGCGTCGCTGGACTGGTGACTGATGGCGTTGTGCGCGATGTCGTCGGCGTGTTGGGCACCGGCTTGCCGGTCTGGTGCCAAGGCACGGCCGCACCCGCTTCCGTGACCAGCCTGACTTTTGTCAGCTGGCAAGAACCGATCGCTTGCGGCGGTGTGGCGGTCTTTCCGAACGATGTGATCGTGACCGATGAGGATGGCGCCGTGCTGATCCCTGCCAATTTGCTCGATGCCGTCCTTGAACTATCCGCTGAGCAAGAAAATCTCGAGGCCTGGATCATGTCTGAAGTCAATTCTGGCGCTGCCTTACCAGGCTTGTACCCACCCAACGCAGAGAACAAAGCCCGCTACCAAGCCAGTAAAAAAACCAACCTTTGAAGCAAAATACTCCTCATGATCAAGCCCGAACTAACCGCTCAAGCCAGCGGCGTCTACGTTATTGCACCAACGCCTTTTTTAGCGGATGGCAAACTCGACTTAATTTCAATCGACAAACTGGTTGATTTTTATGCTCAATCCGGCGTGACCGGCACCACTGTGTTGGGCCAGCTCGGGGAAGCACCCAAACTCGCGCATGATGAGGCATTGCAAGTTGCCAAGCGCTTTATTCAACGCTCTACGACACCCACCATCGTCGGTGTCTCCGCACCGGGCTTCGCTGCCATGCGCACCTTGACGCGTGAAGCCATGGATGCGGGTGCCGCTGGCGTCATGATCGCCCCGCCGAACACCTTGCGTACAGACGACCAAATCGTCAGCTATTACGAACAAGCGGTTGTCGCCATTGGCGAAGATGTGCCTTTTGTGATTCAGGACTATCCACTCACGTTCACAGTGGTCATGGCGCCCAGTGTGATCAAGCGCATCGTCAACAACCACTCCTCTTGCCTGATGCTCAAGCATGAAGACTGGCCCGGCTTGGAAAAAATCTCAACCTTACGCGCCTGGCAAAACAAAGGTGAGATGCGTGAAATTTCCATTCTTTGCGGCAATGGTGGACTTTTTCTTGACTTCGAAGTTGAGCGAGGCGCCAACGGTGCCATGACAGGCTATTGCTTCCCCGACATGCTGGTCGATGTGGTGCGGCTCTCAGCCGACGGTCAGCGCGAAAAGGCACATGACTTGTTCGATGCACACTTGCCTCTGATACGTTACGAGCAGCAGCCTGGGGTTGGTTTGGCGGTGCGCAAATATATTTTGATGCGTCGTGGCTTGCTGTCATCAGACGCGCAGCGCAAACCCGCTGCGGCGATGTCGGCCACGGCCCGGACTGAAGCTGAATATTTACTTTCACGATTGGCCAAGCATGATCCGCGGGCCAATTTCATTTGATCCGTCCGCTCAGAAACCAATGCTTGTGCGGCTACTTGCCGATGCAAAATTTGGAGAAAATCTCACCCAATAAATCATCTGGCGTGAACTCACCGGTGATCTGACTCAATGCACGTTGGGCTTGTCGTAAGTCTTCTGCTAACAAGTCGAGCGCCGGTTGAATTGCCGTCAGCTGTTCGCCAGCTCTTGCGAGTTGGCTTGCTACTTCATGCAAGGCTTGGACATGCCGTTCGCGCGCCATGAAGACACCCTCAGGCGCGGACTGCCAACCCACGACTTGTAGCAACTGCTGACGTAGCGTCTGCAGACCAGCGCCGGTCTTGGCTGAAATCACCACGCTGGCGCGTCTACCAGGTATCGTCGCTGCATGTACATCGGCAGGCGCCGAATCTGATTTATTCCAAACATCAATAACCGGCGTTGTCGGTGGCAACTTGTCTGCCAAGGCCCGTTGAATCACTTCGTCACAGCGCCTGTATGTGGACGCGATGTCAGGATCAGCGGGGGTGTTTTGCCGTGTCAAATCGTGCAAAAACAAAACCGCATCGGCGCTTTCTATTTCCCCCCAAGCGCGTGCGATGCCTATCTTTTCAACCTCGTCAACACCCGGCAAATGGCTGTCGCGCAGACCCG
>CANFZL010000044.1 GCA_947451205.1 Comamonadaceae bacterium | reverse complement strand
TGTCAGCGCCAGCACTTTCGCCGCGCAAGCAGCCAACGACACCTTGCGCATCGGCTCCAAGCGTTTCACCGAGTCCTACATCCTTGCGCAGGTGTTGGCGCAAACATCGGCACCGCACATGCAGGCGCCCCCTGCGGTGCTGCAGGGCTTGGGCAACACGGCCATTGTTTACGCGGCGCTGCGCTCGGGCAGCATTGATGTGTACCCGGAATACATGGGCACCATCAGCCTAGAGATCCTTCAGCGTAAAACGCCGATGTCGATAGAGGCCATGAACACGGCGCTGGCGCCGCTGGGTTTTGGCGCCGCCATTACGCTGGGTTTTAACAACGGCTATGCGCTGGCGATGCGCGAAGACACCGCACAGCGCTTAGGCATCACCACGCTCAGCGACCTGGTGAAGCACCCGGCGCTGAAGCTCGGCCTGTCAAACGAGTTTTTGGGCCGTGCCGACGGCTGGCCGGGGCTGGCTCAGCGCTATGCGACGCAGCAAGTGCCGGTGGCGCTAGACCACGGCTTGGCGTACGACGCGATGGCGCAAAACCAAGTCGATGTGATCGACATCTACACCACCGACGCGAAAATTGACCACCTCGGCCTGCGCGTGCTGAAGGACGACTTGGCTTACTTTGCGCGCTATGACGCCGTGCTGCTGTACCGGCTGGACGTGCCCGCGCGGTTTCCTCAAGCGTGGGCGGCGCTGCAAAATTTGAGCGGCAGCATCGACGAAAAAGCCATGATCGCGATGAACGCGCGGGCTGAATTGCAAGGCGTCGCCTTTGATGTGATTGCGCGGGACTACCTCGCATCCAAGTCAGACACTGCACCTACCGCAACGGCGGGAACGGATACCGACCCGGGTCAACGCGGCTTCTGGGCCAAGCTGTTCGGCCCCGACCTAGCGCGGCTGACGCGGCAGCACTTGACGCTGACTTTGATCGCCTTAGGCGGCGCTGCGCTGCTGGGCATTCCGTTGGCGGTGTGGGTCTTTGCTCACCCGCGCCTGCGCACCGTGGTGCTGGGCGCCGCCGGTCTGCTGCAAACCGTGCCCTCACTGGCCATGCTGGCGATGCTGATTTCTGCGCTCGGCCTCATCGGCACCTTGCCCGCGCTGATGGCGCTGATGCTTTACGCCCTGCTGCCCATCATGCGCAACACCGTCACCGGCCTCAGCGAAGTGCCCATCGGCCAGCGCTTGGCAGCTCAAGCGCTGGGCATGACAGCCGGACAAGTGATGCGAGCGGTCGAACTGCCGCAAGCACTGCCGTCCATCATCGCGGGTGTGCGCACGGCGACCTCGATCGCGATCGGCACGGCGACCATTGCCGCTTTCATTGGCGCGGGAGGTTACGGCGAGCGCATCGTCACGGGCCTGGCCCTGAACGACGGCCAAATGCTGCTCGCCGGTGCCCTGCCCGCCACGCTGCTGGCGCTACTGAGCGAGGCGCTGTTTGAAGGCGTGGAGCACCTGATGCGGCAGCGCAGAAGCTAGGTCAAGCCGTGCCGGCCTTGACCTTCAAACGCCACGCATGCAGCAGCGGCTCGGTGTAACCGCTAGGTTGCTCCAGCCCCTTGAAAACCAGATCGCAGGCCGCTTTGTAAGCCGCGCTGGTGGCGAAGTTGCCAGCCATTTTTTTGTACAGCGGATCACCGGCGTTTTGCTGGTCAACGACTGCGGCCATGCGCTCAAAGGTGGCCTGGACTTGTTCCTTCGTGGCCACGCCGTGCAGCAACCAGTTGGCGATGTGCTGACTCGAAATGCGCAGCGTAGCGCGGTCTTCCATCAGGCCGACGTTGTGAATGTCGGGCACTTTGGAGCAGCCGACGCCTTGGTCAATCCAACGCACCACGTAACCCAAAATACCTTGCGCGTTGTTGTCGATTTCTTGCTGCTTCTCGGAGGCGCTCCAGTTCGGTGTGTCCGTCACAGGCACGGTCAATAAGCCGGTGAGCAAGCTCTCGGCTTCCTTGTTGGCGTTGATTTTTTCCATGTTTTTTTGCACCTCGCTGACCAGCACCTGGTGGTAATGCAGGGCGTGCAAAGTAGCGCCTGTCGGGCTAGGCACCCACGCGGTGTTGGCACCGGCCATCGGGTGGCCGATTTTTTGTTCCATCATGGCCTTCATCAGGTCAGGCATGGCCCACATGCCTTTGCCGATTTGGGCTTTGCCGCGCAGGCCGCAGCTCAGGCCGACCAGCACGTTGTTGCGCTCGTAGGATTGAATCCATGCGCTGGATTTCATATCGCCTTTGCGGATCATCGGGCCGGCATACATGGCGGTGTGCATCTCGTCGCCGGTGCGGTCCAAAAAGCCGGTGTTGATGAAGGCGACGCGACTTTTGGCAGCGTCAATACAGGCCTTCAGGTTAACGCTGGTGCGGCGCTCTTCGTCCATGATGCCGAGCTTGACGGTGCTGCCAGGCAGACCCAGCATTTTCTCAACGCGTGAGAAAAGCTCGTCCGCAAAAGCGACTTCAGCCGGGCCGTGCATCTTCGGTTTGACGATGTAGACCGAGCCCTTGCGCGAGTTGCGAATCGCGTCTTTGGCGCTGCGCTTGAGGTCGTGCATAGCGATGGTGGTGGTCACCACAGCGTCCAGAATGCCTTCCGGAATTTCGCGGGTTTCACCTTTTTTGTCGGTGTACAAAATCGCCGGATTCGTCATCAGATGGCCAACGTTGCGCAGGAACATGAGCGAGCGGCCGTGCAGCACAACCTTCTTGCCTTTGCCGGCAGGCGGCGTGTAGACACGGTCTGGGTTCAGGCCGCGCGTCAGGGTCTGACCGCCTTTTTCAAAGCTCTCGGTCAGCGTGCCTTGCAAGATGCCGAGCCAGTTGCTGTAGGCCAGCACTTTGTCGTCGGCATCGACCACGGCCACCGAATCTTCGAGGTCCAGAATCGTCGACAGTGCGGCTTCAAGCACCAAGTCGCTGACACCGGCTGGGTCGCTTTTGCCAATCAAAGTGCTGCGGTCGATTTGAATGTCGAGGTGCAGGCCGTTGTGTTGCAGCAGCACGGCGCTGGGTTGGCTCGGCTCGCCTTGGTAACCGACGAATTGTTTGGCGTCGGCCAAGCTGGTGTTGCTGCCGTCTTTGAGTCTGACGGCGAGCTTGCCGTCTTTGATGCGGTAGCCGACGGAGTCAACGTGCGAGCCTTTGCGCAGAGGTGCGGTGCGGTCCAGCACGTTGCGGGCGTAGTCAATGACCTTGGCGCCTCGTTTCGGGTTGTAGCCTTTGCCTTTTTCGCAGCCCTTGTCTTCAGAGATCACGTCGGTGCCATACAGGGCGTCATACAAAGAGCCCCAGCGTGCGTTAGCGGCGTTCAGTGCGTAGCGCGCATTGAGCACCGGCACCACCAGCTGCGGGCCGGCTTGCACGGCGAGTTCGGCATCGACTTGGGTGGTGGTGATGCGGACTTTTTTAGGCACCGCGTTGAGGTAGCCGATTTTTTCTAGGAAGCTGCGGTAAGCCGGCATGTCGGTGATCGGGCCGGGATGGGCCTTGTGCCAAGCATCTTGCTCGGACTGCAAGCGGTCTCGCTCAGCCAGCAAGGCGATATTTTTAGGCGACAGGTCAGCAACGATGGCGTCGAAGCCTTTCCAGAAAGCGGCGCTCTTGACGCCGATGCCCGGCAGCACGCGCTCTTCGATGAACTGGTACAGCGGCGTGGCGACTTGCAGGCGGTGGCTGGGGGTGCGGGCAGTGGACATGATTTCTCCTGAGGACAGATTCAAAAACGTGGTTTGTCAAAAATAAGGATTAGCGTTCAGCGATCAAAAAAAGCCAGTACATCGCGCAGATCACTGCCGGTGCGCACGGGCTGGGTGCCGAGTTCTTCAAACGGCAAGTTATAGCGATTCACCCACAAGGTCTGATACCCAAACCAAGTGGCACCGAGCGCGTCCCAGCTGTTGCAGCTCACAAACACCACTTGCGACGCCGGCAAACCGACCGCCTCGGCGCCGAGCGCATAGGCATCGGGGTGAGTTTTGTACTGGCGAATGCTGTCCACGCTCAACACGTGGTCGAGCAAGCCCTCTAGGCCGGCACTGCGAACAGCGATGCCCAGCATCTCAGGGTCACCATTGCTCAAAATTCCGGTGGCGATGCCGCGCGCTTTCAGCGCTTTCAGCACCTCGCGATTTTCTGGAAAAGCCGACAGATGCCGGTACTGGTTCATCAGTTGCTGCTCAGCGTCCAGCGTCAGCGTCAAGCCTAGGCGCTTGCAAGCGTAACGCAGACCGGCTTGAGTGAGCGCCCAAAAAGGTTGGTAAACCGACTCCCGCTGCGGGCCGCGCTTGCTGGTTGTCACTAAGCGCGTGTACTCAATTTGCTTGTCGCGCCACAGCACACCGAGCGCTTGACCCTCGCCCGGAAACAGCTGCTCAGCCAGCAAGCCAACGCTGTAAACATCAAACAATGTGCCGTAGGCGTCGAACAGCACAGCCCCCGGAAGTTGGGGTGCAGCACCAGATTGAGGGCGATTTTTATCCATGCCACTACTGTATTGGTTACTTGACCAAAGATTAATTGCGAAATACAAGATTTATCTGTGACTTTTTGACGTGTAATCTTCCTGCGCGTGCCGACGTGTTATTTTTATTGGTCTGCGCTCTGCCCATTCTTTGACCGTCACGACATGCCGCCGCAAACCATACAAGCTCTCGGCCATGCTCAACCGCACCTACCCGGCGAAGGCTTGCGCGTTTCTGAGCTCGGTTATGACGCCGCAGCGATTGCCAACAAGACCGCGCGCGGTCTGGCACGCGACTGAGCTTCAAGCGCAGCCAAACACCGCCGCCCACAGCGCCTGAATCGCCACGCGCTCAACTTGCACCGAGGCTAGGCTGACCTGTGTCGGCTCTTCATTGAGCCTCGCTTGGTGCTGCACCCGGCGCAACTTGCGGTAAGCATCGGCAGCTTGATAGCCTACGCCGGGTGGCAACAAACCAGCCCGCTCAGCACGTTGCAACAACGCGATGTTGCCGACGTTGTCGGCCAGTTCCGGGTGACGGACTGATTCCGCCAAAACCAAAAACTGCACGGCAAATTCAGCATCGACCATGCCACCGATCGCATGCTTGACGTCGAACTTCTCAGCCGGAAGCACCGACCTAGCGAGCCCAGCCGGTTTGCGCTTGGGCGTATGCGCCAAGCGAACTTTGTCGCGCATCGCGACAATCTCGGTGCGCAGTGCGACGAGATCGCGCGGTGCGCTGATGACAGCGTGACGAACCTCGTCAAAACGTTGGTGCAAAGCAGCGTCCCCGAGGACGCAGCGGGCGCGTGTCATGGCTTGGTGTTCCCAAGTCCAGGCGGTGTTACTGCCGCGCTGTTGCTGGTAATTCGCGTACGCGGCAAAGCTGATGACCAACAGACCCGAGCCACCGTTCGGCCTGAGCGCTGTGTCAATTTCAAACAGATCGCCTTCGGCCGTTTTGATCGTCAGCCAGTTGATGACCTTGCGCACCAGCGTAGCGTAGACCTCGCCTGCTTGCTCATGCTCGTCTTCGTAGACAAAAACGATGTCCAGGTCGCTGCCGTAGCCGAGCTCTTTGCCGCCCAATTTTCCATAGGCAATGACGGCGAATTGGGATTGCTCGCGGTGTCGGTATTTCAAGCGCTGCCAGCACCAGTCAGCGGTCAGGCTGAGCACGGCTTCCGCCAGAGCGCTGAGGTCATCGGCCACCTGTTCGACTGTCAGCATGTCTTCCAGATCGCGCGCCAGTGTGCGAAAAACCTCGGCATGGTGCGCGCGTCGCAACAAGTTCAAGCAGGCTTCGTCGTCGTCCTCCCCCGTCCGCTTGAAAGCAGCCAGACGCAGCGCCACCTCAGCCTTGAAGGCGGTTGCGTCGAAGCGCTGGTGCAGCATATCGTCGCTGGCCAATTCATCAATCACGCCGGGGTGCTGCTGCAGGTAGCGCGCCGTCCACTTGGCCGTACCCAACAGGCGCAACAAGCGCTCATGCACTGAAGGCCGCTCGAGCAACATGGCGAGATAGCTCTCACGCCGCAGCAAAGGTTCAATCCAATCGACCAGCCGCAAGGCGGCTTCTTCGGTGGACTTGCCTTCGCTCAACAAGACGGCCGTGCGTTGCACCAAGCGAATCAATCGTCCGCGTGATTCTTCGCGCAGCGCCAGCACACGGGGGTGGCTGCTCCACTCGGCGATACGCGACCTAAAACGCGCCGGCCAAGCGCTGGCTTGCTGGTCGACCAGCTCGCTCAACTCTTGCGGTGCACTGGCTATTTTGTTGCAGCCTTTGCATTCGGCATTGCCGCCCAGCAGCTTGTCAAATTCGCCCGCGACCAGCTCCCGGTGCGTGTCCAGTTCGGCCAGAAACGCGCAGCAGTCGCGGTAGCCCAGCGTGTGCGCGATCCAGGCCAAGTCGTCGTCGCGGGTCGGCAGAACGTGAGTCTGCTGGTCGTCGAGGTACTGAATGCGGTGTTCGACGCGGCGCAAAAATTCATATGCACGGGCCAGTGCATCCGCGGTTTCTTGCGGCATCAAGCCGGCGTTGGCCACGCGCTGCAACGCATCTAGCGTGGGCCGCGTGCGCAGTTCCGGGAATTGCCCGCCGCGCACAACCTGCAGCAACTGCACGGTGAATTCAATTTCGCGGATGCCGCCGCGTGACAACTTGACGTCGTTGGCGCGCTCAGGATGACCTGCGCAACGGCGCTGGGCCTGCTCTCGAATTTGCCGGTGCAGGGTCCGCAGCGCTTCAAAGACGTTGTAATCGAGGTAACGCCGAAAAACAAATGGCAGTACTGAACTGCGCAAGGCCTGCGCCGAGCCATTGCCAATGTTGTTGCTGCCGCCGGTTTCATGGCTGTTGCCGGTCACGCCACCACTGAGGCTCGATGATGGCGCGACGACGCGACTTTTGAGCCAGGCAAAACGCTCCCATTCGCGGCCTTGGACCTGAAAATACTCTTCCAGCGCGTTGAGGGAAATCGCCGCAGGTCCAGAGTTGCCATTGGGCCGAAGGGCCAGATCGACCCGAAAGACAAAACCATGCTCGGTGGTGTCGCCAATCAACGCATACATGGCCTTGACCTGGTGCGCGAAATATTCGTGGTTTGAGATGCTGCCGCGACCATCGGCGCGGCCAGCCGTCTGGCCGTCGTGGTCGTAGACATAAATCAGGTCGATGTCGCTGGAGACATTCAGCTCGCGTGCGCCCAGCTTGCCCATGCCGATGACCCACAGGCTGGCGCGCACGGAGGATTTGGCGGCTGCATTTTCTGAGGTATTTTCAGACGTAGGATCGATCATCGGATCGCAAGTCAGCGGCGGGCCATACAAGGCGTCCAGCTCTAGCTGCGTGGCCGACATGGCCACATCCAGCGCCAACTCAGCCAGATCCGTCATGGCACGGGTGACCACCGCCAGCGGCGCTTGGGTCGGGCCGTCGCCTTCACAGTCGAGCACCACCAAACGCTCCATCACGATTTGGCGCAGCACACGCAGGGCCGCGCCGGTGGTCAACCCTTGCACCAGCAATGCGTCCAGGGCTATTTGCATGGCCTGCCGCTCCGGCGGACCGGCTGACAAAAAGTGTAATTGGTCGGCGTAACGCCGCCGCAGGCGCTGAACACAGCGTGAGTACGCTGCGCCTTCGGCCTCATGGACGGCAGCCAGGGAGTTTGTGCTGTGTTGGGACAATGGAGACAAAGCGGGTAAATCAGCGTCAGGCGTTGAGAACATCAAGGTAAACAGCTTTCAGATGGAACCCCCGCCAGCCGCGACGGTCATAATTCCGAAGCCGATGGATCCTGTAAAGCCCCCCCCAAACTTGCTGCTGCCTCGCCACGTTCGCCTAACGGCCCACGCCGTGCGGGTGTTGTTGTGGCTGCTCGTGGCATTTTGGCTGCTGGTGGGTCTCAGTTATGGGCTGCTACACGGCTGGATTGTGCCGCGTATTGGCGACTTTCGCCCACGTCTGGAAATCGAGGCCAGTCGCGCGCTAGGGGTACCCGTGCGCATTGGCAACATCAGCGCACATTCAGGTGGCTTGATCCCCTCTTTTGAGCTCACAGATATCAGCTTGCTCGACAGTGAGGGGCGCACCGCACTGCGCCTGCCACGCGTGGTGGCAGCGCTGTCACCCCGCTCACTGTGGAGTCTGGGGTTTGAGCAGTTGGTGATTGACGGTGCCGAGCTCGATATTCGCCGCAGTGCTGACGGTCAACTCCAAATCGCCGGACTCGACCTGCCTGACAACGCGCGGGGCAACACAACGTTTGCCGACTGGGCTTTTGAGCAAACCGAGCTGGTCTTACGCGGTGGTGTACTGCGCTGGACTGACGAGACCAGACCCGCAGCGCCGCTGGTATTGACCAATGTGGTCGCCGTTTTGCGCAACCCAGGAAAGCGCCACCTGATGCGCATCGAAGCAACACCGCCGACCGCTTGGGGCGAGCGCTTCAGCCTGCGCGCCACACTGCGGCAGCCTTTGCTGTCTGGCAGCGGTTCATCTTGGAAGACTTGGACGGGACAGCTCTACAGTGAGTTCAGCCGCGCTGATATATCGCAGCTCAGGCAATACATCGGTCCAGACCAACTCGGCATCGATGTGAGCAGCGGCCAAGGGGCTTTGAGGGTCTGGGCTGATCTCAACGCCGGTCAGATCACAGGCGCGACCGCTGACGTCGCCTTGAGCGGTGTCAGCACCCGTCTGGCCCGCGAATTACAACCGCTGACGCTGGCCTCGGTGGCCGGTCGCTTTGGTGGGCAACAACGGCTCAACGGTTTTGACTTTCGGACCGAAGGTTTGTCCTTCGAGGCGGATGACGGCTTGGTCTGGCCGGGCGGCAATGTGTCGCTGACGCACACCGATGCAGACATTCGCCAACCGGCCAAAACGGAACTCAAAGCCGACAAGCTGGACTTGGCCACACTGGCACGCATCGCCAAACGTTTGCCACTGGACGCGGCCACCCACACTTTGCTCGACAGTTTTGCGCCCAAAGGACTTGTCGAACACGTTGAAGCCAGCTGGCACGGCGAGCTCTCCGCGCCGCTTACCTTGACCGCACGCGGTCGCGTGAGCGGTCTCGCGCTGACCGCTGCAGCCGCCAGCGCCAGCACACCGATGCATCCGCTGCCTGGGCGGCCCGGGGTTGAAAACGCCACGCTAGATTTCAACCTGACGCAAGATGGTGGACAGGCCCAGGTCCAACTGGCTCAGGGGGCAGTCGAATTTCCAGGCGTGTTTGAACAGCCCCGCGTGCTGTTCAACGAGCTTTCATCAGAAGTGCTGTGGAAACGCAGCGGCACACATCTTGAGTTGCAGCTGCACAAACTGCGCTTTGCCAACGCCGACGCCGCAGGACAGGCGGAGGTCCGCTGGGCCAGCGCTGGCACCGTCGAAACAGGCGCAGGTAAAGCCCGCACAAGTCATCTCGGCGTGTTGGACTTACAAGGCAGCCTCAGTCGTGGTGACGCGAGTCAAGTGCATCGGTATCTGCCGCTGGTGTTGCCTGAATCGGCTCGTCACTATGTGCGCGATGCCGTGCAACAAGGCCTCCTCAGTGACGTCAAATTCAAGGTCAAAGGCGACTTGATGCAACTGCCATTCGCCAATCCTAAGCAAGGCGATTTTTTGGTCACAGCCAAAGCCAGCAACGTGCGCTACGCCTATGTGCCACCAACATTGGCAGCCACGACAGGCAGCATTGCCGTCAAGCTGTGGCCCTTGCTAGACAACCTGCAAGGCGAGCTGATTTTCAATCGGCAAAGTCTGGAAGTACGCGCAGTACAAGGCAGTGTGGCAGGCCTCGACGGACTGCAACTCATGCGCGGCAGTGCCCGCGTGCCTAACCTGGCCGCGCCGGTGGTGGAAGTCAACACCAGCATCAAGGGCCCACTCGCGCAAGGTCTGAAATTTATCAATACATCGCCGGTCTCCAACATGCTCGGCGATGCGCTACTGCAATCAACTGCCAGCGGGTCAGCCGACTACAGCATGCATTTGCTACTGCCCTTGGCCAACCTAGACAAAAGCACGGTGCAAGGCAATCTCACGCTGTCGGGTAATGACGTGCAGTTCACCACCAACACACCCGTGCTGGGTCGCCTGAAGGGCGCCCTCACATTCACCGAAAATAGCTTTCGTGTGAGCACCGCACAAGCGCGTATGTTGGGTGGTGACATCCGCTTTGAGGGCGGCATGCGCGCCAGCGCACCGTCGACAAGTAACAGCCGCAGCAACGCCGCCGAACCCATTGAAGCACCGATTCTGTTTCGCGGCCAAGGCACTATCTCAGCCGAAGGTTTGCAGCAAGCACGCGAACTGGGCATCGTCGCCACGCTCGCCAACCATGCCAGCGGTAGCACCGCCTACAACGCCAGCCTGGGTTTTCGCCGCGGCAATGCTGAGCTCAGCGTCAACAGCAGCTTGCAGGGCATGGCACTGAATTTGCCAGCGCCCTTGAGCAAAGTCGCTGGCGAAACGCTGCCGTTGCAGTTCGACCAAGCGCTGGTGCGCGAGTCGCTGGCACCGGGTAAAACCCCACAAGACCAGCTCTCCCTGACGATCGGACGGCTGGCCAGCGTGCGCTATGTACGCGACCTCAGTGGCGATCAGCCACGGGTGCTGCGCGGCAGCATCGCAGTCGGGTTGGAGGCTGGCGAGGCAGTTGCGCAACCCGCTAACGATGTGGCGGCGAATGTGAACTTGCAGCGCGCAGATGTCGATACTTGGCGAACCGTGCTGGGCGCTACGGCGTCACCCCAAAATACAGGGGCCAAAACACCCGCCAGTGTGCCGACCCGTGGGGCCGCCAACTCAACGACAACTGCCTCGGGCTACCTGCCAACCGTGATGGCGTTGCGCGCCACTGAATTGACTTTTGAGGGCTACAAACTCAACAAAGTAGTGCTAGGCGCATCACGAGAGGGCGCCATCTGGCGCGCCAACATGGATGCCGATGAACTCAGTGGTTACGTTGAGTTCGGCCAACCCAGCGCCGCACCGGGCGGCGCCGGTGGTCGGTTGTATGCCCGCCTGTCCAGACTGCGACTGGGGGCCAGCACGGCGCGAGATGTAGAAACCCTGCTGGAAGGCCAACCCACCGCAGTCCCTGCGCTCGATATCGTGGTCGAAGACATGGAGCTCAAGGGGAAGAGGCTAGGCCGTATCGAAGTCGAAGCGGTCAACCGCGGCGCCTTGCTATCAGCAAGGGACAGCGGCGTGCGCGAGTGGCGACTGAACAAACTCAACGTCATCTCGCCGGATGCTACTTTTTCAGCCAACGGCAACTGGGCCGCCGTGCCCACGTCGGCGCAAAGCCGACGCGTGCTGATGAATTTCAAGCTCGACATCAACAACTCGGGCGACCTGTTGAAACGCCTAGGCATGGACGGCTTGGTGCGACGCGGCAAGGGCAAGCTAGAAGGCCAAGTGAACTGGCTGGGTTCACCGCTGAGTCTGGACTACCCGAGCCTGGGTGGTCAGTTCAACATCAATGTCGAGAGCGGGCAATTCCTCAAGGCCGAACCAGGCATCGCCAAGCTGTTGGGCGTGCTGAGCCTACAGGCATTACCGCGCCGACTGACACTGGATTTTCGTGATGTTTTCTCGGACGGCTTTGCCTTTGACTTTGTGCGCGGCGACATTATCGTAGAGCAAGGTCAGGCGCGCACCAACAATTTGCAGATGAAGGGCGTGAGCGCGGCAGTTTTGATGGACGGAAAAGCGGATATCGCCCGTGAAACGCAAGAACTGCGCGTCGTGGTGATCCCGGAGGTCAACGCTGGCACAGCCTCGCTGATCGCAACCGCCATCAACCCCGCCATCGGTCTCGGCACGTTTTTGGCACAGATGTTTTTCCGCCGGCCATTGACTGAAGCGGCCACACAGGAGTTTCACATCGATGGGCCGTGGAGCGATCCGCGCATCACCCGCGTTGAGCGCAAACCTGCCAGCCCTGCAACCGGAAAAGCCACAGGAGGCAGTCCGCCATGAACATCGCAGCGCTCCAACATGCACTGGCCAACCGACGCTGGTGGCGCCTGACTTTGCGATGGAATCGTCGCTGGTCGTTATGGGTCCTGTTGGTCGCGCTGGTCGTGGCCATGCTCGGTACGTTGGTCTGGCTGGCTGGCCGCTATGAAGGCGGCCTGATCCAAACGCGTCTGGAGCGCGACACCGCCGAAATCGTCACAGATATCCGCACCGGCCTGATGCGAAACATCCAGCGGCTACAGGCACTGCAGTCAACAGAGCGCAGTGTTGACACTTGGCGATTGCAAGTCAATGAGCTGTTGCGCCAGCACCGTGAAATTCTTCGTGTGGAATGGCGCGATGACTCACTGGACTTGCGGCAGGCCGACGACACACCCTTCCGGCAATCGGTCTTTGAGCGTATGAGTCGGGCCAACTCACTGCAAGACACCGAGCAAGCTTGCGCGACAGCCCTGCGCGTGAGTGGTCCGGCTTACTCGGGCAGCTACTTCATGCCGCAAAAAGATGGTCTCGGCATGGAGCTGCTCGACCTGTGTATTCCGCTGACGGAAGAAGGCCAATTGACCGGCTACACCGTGGTCACCTATTCACTGCAAGAAATCCTGGCAGAACTGGTGAACAAACAACTCTCTCGCGGCCAAGGACTTTCCTTCACTGAAGCGGATGGCACGCGGCTAGCCATCGCCGGAACGCCCACGCGAGGCACCCGAATTTACAGCGCTCACCAGTTGCTGGATCTCCCCGGCACCACGCTGGTGGTGCGCATGGACAGCTGGCGCGGCACCCCTGATTTTTTCCCGAACGTGCTGACGGCGCTGGTCAGCGCCATGGCCATAGCGCTGGTGGCAGTCCTGTGGCTGCTAGGGCGGGACATGCGCAGACGGCTGAAAGCCGAAAACGATCTGGCTGATGCATTGGCTTTCAGAAAAGCCATGGAAGACTCGCTGGTCACCGGCTTGCGTGCGCGCGACCTGCAAGGCCGCATCACCTATGTGAACCCGGCTTTTTGCGAAATGGTCGGCGTCGACGCCAAGGAATTGCTCGACCACAACTTTCCAAGCCCCTACTGGCCACCCGAACTCGCCGGGGCCTACCAAGATCGTCAGGCGATTCGACTGGCCAGCGCCAGCCTGCCACGCGGTGGCCATGAATCCATCTTCATGCGACGCGACGGCACGCGCTTTCCCGTGCTCATCATCGAAGCACCGCTCATCAATGCCACAGGCAAACACACCGGCTGGATGAGCGCCATCCTCGACATCAGCGAACAACGCCGGGTTGAGGAAGTGTCGCGTACCAGTCAGGACCGGCTACAGGCCACTGCTCGACTGGCGATGGTCGGCGAAATGGCTTCGCTGCTTAGCCACGAACTGAATCAGCCACTCGCAGCCATCTCCAGCTACGCCACCGGCTCGCTGAATTTGCTCGGCGACGCCCGTGGCACGGATGTGACGCTCAGCGCAGATCTGCGGCTCGCGCTCAAGCGCATCAGCGAGCAAGCCGAACGCGCTGGCAAAGTCATCAAGAGCGTGCACGACTTTGTGCGCCGACGCGACCAAGTGCGCGAACGCGTGGCGCCCCGCGCCTTGCTTGACGCCATCATGCCGCTGGTCAGTCTGCAGGCCCGCAAGCTGTCAGTGCGCGTAGCGATCGAGGTCGACCCGGCATGCGCGGTGGTGCTTTGCGACCGCACCATGGTCGAGCAAGTGCTGCTGAATTTAGCGCGCAACGGCATGCAGGCAATGCAAGCTGAATCCCGAAAAACGCATGCCCATGAGCGCGTGTTAACGTTGCGCGTGAAACCAGC
>CANFZL010000043.1 GCA_947451205.1 Comamonadaceae bacterium | reverse complement strand
AGAGTCCAGTTCGACCTGCAGTGAGGCGTCGGATTCCGACAGGATGCGGCCGGCCAGAAATTTGCCGGCTTCTTCAAACAATGTATGCATGCGTCGAATTGTCCCATGGGCCCCGGCCCGGCGCAGCAGTTTCAGGCCAAGTCTAAAAAGGCCAGAACTTCGTCCAAGTGGTCGTCGAAATCGCTGAGGGCGTGGTCACCGCCTTCCAGTAGCTTCAGGTGCGCACCGGCGTAGCGAGTGCTCATCTCGCGCCAGTCCAGCACTTCGTCGCCCTTGGCGATGATGGCCAGCAAGCGCTCTGGGTGCGTCAAGTGGCCGGCTTGGAGGTTACGCAGCTCCTGCACAAACTCGGGTTTGAAGAAAAAAGTCTCCAGCGGGTCATGCCAGCTGGTTTGCTCGCCAATGTAGCGGCTTAAGTCGCGTGCCGGGTCGACCGCCGGATTCAGCAGAACGGCTTTGCAGCCGGTTTGCGCGGCGATCCAAGTGGCGTAAAACCCGCCCAGCGACGAGCCGACCACGGCCATGTTCTGGCTTGGCCAGTCAACGATGCCGGCTATCAGCATCGCCATGGCTTCTTTGGGTGACGGCGGCAACTGCGGGCACCACCAATGCACCTGTGGGTGGCGGGACTGAACGGCATCGGCCATTTTCAGGGCCTTCATGGAGTGCGGCGAAGAGCGAAAACCGTGCAGGTAAAGCAAGTGGGTCGTGGTCATTCGGTCATGGTAGCTTGACCGATAATTAAGACATGGCCGTCACTTTCGAAAAACCTACTTTATTGCGTCGCATCACGCCCCTGTTTCAGGGGTTTGACGGGCCCTTGGCTTTTGCTGTTTTTTTGTTGGCGTGTGCCGGGTTACTGATCATGTATTCGTCAGGTTATGACCACGGTACTCGTTTTGCCGACCATGGCCGCAACATGCTGATTGCCGGGGCCATCATGTTTGTGGTCGCGCAAATTCCGCCGCAGCGGCTGATGGCGTTCGCCGTGCCGCTTTACATTCTGGGTGTAGCGCTGTTGGTGGCCGTTGCGGTTTTCGGCATCACGAAGAAGGGCGCCAAACGTTGGATCAATCTGGGCCTGGTCATTCAACCCAGCGAAATCTTGAAAATCGCCATGCCGTTGATGCTGGCTTGGTGGTTCCAGAAGCGCGAGGGCCAGTTGCGGCCGCTTGATTTTCTGGCTGCTGGCCTGCTCTTGGTGGTGCCAGTCGGCTTGATCATGAAGCAGCCTGATCTGGGCACCTCGCTGCTGGTGATGGCCGCTGGCTTGGCGGTGATTTTTTTCGCCGGTTTGAGTTGGCGGCTGATTGTGCCGCCGGTGCTCGTGGGCTTGGTTTGCATCACCTTGGTGGTGTGGTTTGAGCCGCAGTTGTGTGCTGACGGTGTGCGTTGGCCGATCCTCCACGACTACCAACAGCAGCGCATTTGCACGCTGCTCGACCCAACGCGGGACCCGCTGGGCCGGGGATTTCACATCATTCAGGGGATGATTGCGATTGGTTCCGGCGGCATTTTTGGCAAGGGCTTCATGGCCGGCACACAAACCCATCTGGAGTTCATTCCGGAGCGCACCACCGACTTCATTTTTGCCGCCTTTTCAGAAGAGTTCGGACTGTTGGGCAACCTGCTCTTGATCGGCGGCTTCATTTTCCTGATCTTGCGTGGGCTGGCCATCGCACTGGACGCACCGACGCTGTTTGCCCGGCTGCTGGCGGGCGCGGTGACGATGATTTTCTTCACCTATGCCTTCGTCAATATGGGCATGGTCAGCGGCATTTTGCCGGTGGTCGGCGTGCCTTTGCCCTTCATCAGCTATGGCGGCACGGCGATGGTCACGCTGGGGCTGGCCGTCGGCATACTGATGTCGATTGCCAAGTCAAAACGGCTGATCCAGTCCTGATCGAGAGAAGCCCTGCCTGCCGCGCGGCTGGGGCAGACTCCTACAATGATCTGATGCTGTCACTCAAATCCCCCCCCGGTTCGGCTCGTCAAACAGACTTTTTTGCGCCCAGCGCCCGGCCCAAAGCCGATGCGACTGCTGAGCGCTTGGCGATTGCTGAAAAGCTCCTGCTGGCTCCCTTTGGGCTGACCGAAGCACATTTGCGCCGCGCCCTGGGCGAGATCACCTCTTACGGCGTGGACGACGCTGACTTGTATTTTCAGTACACCCGCAGCGAAGGCTGGAGCTTGGAAGAAGGCATCGTCAAAACCGGCTCCTTCAGCATTGATCAAGGCGTTGGCGTGCGTGCTGTCAGCGGCGAAAAAACCGCTTTCGCCTACTCGGACGATATCTCTGAAGCCTCGCTGCTCGACGCGGCCCGCACGGTGCGCACCATTTCAGCCGCCACCAAGGCCGGTCGGGTCAAGACCAACAGCCGCAAGGTGGCTGGCAGCCGTTCCCTGTACAGCGACATCGACCCGATTGCTTCGCTCGACAGCACTGCCAAAGTCAAATTGCTGGAGCGTGTCGAAAAACTCGCGAAAGCCAAAGACCCGCGCGTGGTGCAAGTCATGGCCGGCCTGGCCAGTGAATATGACGTGGTGATGGTGGCACGCGCCGACGGCACGCTGGCGGCCGACGTGCGGCCGCTGGTGCGCTTGAGCCTGACGGTGATTGCCGAGCAAAAAATCGCGGGCGTGAGCCGCCGCGAAGTCGGTTCGGCCGGCGGCGGTGGTCGCTTTGGCCTGGCGTATTTCGGTGAAGACCAAATCAATGAGTATGTCGATGCTGCGGTCAAAGCCGCGCTGACCAATCTTGAAGCCCGCCCCGCGCCCGCCGGTCAAATGACCGTGGTACTCGGCTCTGGCTGGCCCGGTATTTTGTTGCACGAAGCGATTGGTCACGGCTTGGAAGGCGACTTCAACCGCAAGGGTTCGAGCGCTTTCGCTGGCCGCATTGGCGAGCGCGTGGCGGCCAAAGGCGTGACGGTGCTGGACGACGGCACGCTGGCCGACCGCCGCGGTTCCCTCAATGTCGACGACGAAGGCAATGCCAGCCAGCGCAATGTGCTGATCGAAGACGGTATCTTGAAGGGCTACATCCAGGACTCGCTGAATGCGCGCCTGATGAAGGTCAAGCCGACCGGCAACGGCCGCCGCGAAAGCTATGCGCACACACCAATGCCGCGCATGACCAACACTTACATGCTGGGCGGCGACAAGGCCCCCGAAGAAATTGTGGCGAGCATCAAGAAAGGGCTGTACGCGACTAACTTTGGCGGCGGTCAGGTCGACATCACCTCCGGCAAATTTGTCTTCTCAGCCAGCGAAGCGTTCTGGGTTGAAAACGGCAAAATTCTCTACCCTGTCAAGGGCGCAACGATTGTCGGCAATGGCCCTGATGCGCTGACGCGCGTGACCATGATGGGCAACGACATGGCGCTCGACAGCGGTGTCGGCACCTGCGGCAAAGAAGGCCAAAGTGTGCCGGTGGGTGTCGGCCAGCCAACCCTGCGCATCGACGGTCTGACGGTCGGCGGCACCGCTTGATTTTTTCGCGTCACGCACCTGTGCTACATTGAACCCATGCATTCAGCAGCTTTTTATTTTTCTTACTTTTGTTTCTCAAGCGCCTCCGGCGGTAGAGAGATCCTTGCGTAAGTTTAAAAAACGCAGCTGAATCTCAAAAACCGCCGGACCCCCGGCGGTTTTTTTTTGCATCTGAATTTCCCCGTTAACCCAGAAGGAAGCCCGTCATGAATGCGTCAGTCCAGAACACCAGCGAAGCCCGCTATGTGCGTCCCGTCGACAAAACCAGCCAGACCGACGACGAACGCATCAAGGACATCACCGTGCTTCCACCGCCCGAGCATTTAATTCGTTTCTTCCCGATTGACGGCACGCCGGTTGAGAGCCTGATCACCCAGACCCGCCGCAATATTCACAACATCATGGCCGGCACCGACGACCGCCTGCTGGTGGTCATCGGCCCTTGCTCGATTCATGACCCGATGGCGGCTTTGGAGTACGCCCGCAAGCTGGTCGAGCAGCGCCACAAATACGCCGACACGCTGGAGATCGTGATGCGCGTGTACTTTGAAAAGCCGCGCACCACGGTCGGCTGGAAGGGGCTCATCAATGACCCGTACTTGGATGAAAGCTACCGCATCGACGAAGGTCTGCGGATTGCGCGCCAGTTGCTGATCGACATCAACCGCATGGGCTTGCCGGCGGGTAGCGAATTTCTGGACGTGATTTCACCGCAATACATCGGTGACTTGATCGCCTGGGGCGCGATTGGCGCACGCACCACCGAAAGCCAGGTGCACCGCGAATTGGCGTCGGGCATCTCGGCACCGATTGGTTTCAAGAACGGGACGGATGGAAACATCCGTATCGCCACCGATGCGATTCAAGCAGCGGCGCGGGGTCACCACTTTTTGTCGGTGCACAAAAATGGCCAAGTGGCGATTGTGCAAACCAATGGCAACCCGGACTGCCATGTGATTTTGCGCGGCGGCAAAGCACCGAACTATGACGCCGCCAGCGTCAGCGCTGCGTGCAAGGATCTCGAGGCCGCCAAACTGCCCGCCACGCTGATGGTTGACTGCAGTCACGCCAACAGCTCCAAACAGCACGAAAAGCAGCTCGAAGTGGCGCGTGACATCGGGGCCCAAGTGGCGGGTGGCTCACGCCAGGTCTTCGGCCTGATGGTGGAAAGTCATTTGAACCCGGGTGCGCAGAAGTTCACGCCCGGCAAGGACGATCCGAAGGCGCTAGCCTACGGCCAGAGCATCACTGACGCCTGCCTGAGCTGGGGTGATTCGCTCGAGCTGTTGGAAGGCTTGTCGCAGTCTGTGAAGGCCAGACGCGCTCGCTGAGATTTCTCGGCGGCGCGTCGCTGGCGGTTCGTTTATGAGGCTGCCAGCCCGTCTAGCAGTTTCGCGTGAATGCCGCCAAAGCCGCCGTTGCTCATGCACAGCAAATGGTCGCCGGGCAAGGCGACGGCTTTGACCTGAGCCAGCAAGGCATCGAGTGTGTCGGCGACTTGGGCCCGCGCACCCATGGGGGCGAGAGCGGCTCTGGTATCCCAGTCGAGACCGCCGGCGTGGCAAAACGCCAGATCGGCTTGCTCCAAGCTCCACGGCAGCTGTGCAGTCATGGTGCCAAGTTTCATGGTGTTGCTGCGTGGCTCGAAGATCGCCAGAATGCGCGCTGCTGTGTGGCCTTGCGCGTTCAGCTGCCGGCGCAAGCCGTCGATGGTGGTGTGGATGGCGGTCGGGTGGTGCGCAAAGTCGTCATACACCGTGATGTCGCCGCCCAGGTGCTGCACCACGCCGCGCACTTCCATGCGCCGTTTGACGTTCTCAAAACTGCTGAGCGCTTGGGCCGCCGTGCTCGGGTTGACGCCGACATGCTCGGCCGCAGCGATGGCGGCCAGCGCATTCAGCTGGTTGTGCACACCGCTGATCGCCCAGCGCACTTCGGCCACAGGCTGGCCAGCTTTCAGCACTTGAAAGGCTTGTGGTTCACCCAAGGCCGTGAAGCCGGCTGGGTTCGACGGGCTGGTGCCGAAGAGCACTTGCTCACTCCAGCAGCCTTGCACGAGCACGCGCGTCAAGCTGGCCTCGGTGGCATTCACCACCACCCGGCCATGCGACGGCACGGTGCGCACCAAGTGATGAAACTGCCGTTCGATGGCCGCCAGATTCTCAAAGATATCTGCGTGGTCAAACTCTAAGTTGTTCAAGATGGCTGTGCGCGGCCGGTAATGCACAAACTTGCTGCGCTTGTCGAAAAAGGCGGTGTCGTATTCGTCGGCCTCGATCACAAAGCACTTGCCTTGGCCGAGGCGGGCGGAGACGCCAAAGTTCAAGGGCACGCCGCCGATCAAGAAGCCCGGCTGCAGTCCCGCCTGCTCCAAAATCCAGGTGAGCATGGCGGTGGTGGTGGTTTTGCCATGCGTTCCAGCCACGGCGAGCACATGCCGGCCTTGCAGCACATGCTCTGCTAGCCACTGCGGGCCGCTGGTGTAAGGCAGACCTTGGTTGAGGATGGCTTCCATCAGCGGGAACTTGGGGTTGCCGTCTGGCAACTGGCTGCGCGAGACCACGTTGCCGATGACAAACATGTCAGGCTTGAAGCCGGCTTGTTGCAACACGCTGGCGTCGTAGCCTTCGGTCAGCTCAATGCCCAAGCTGCGCAGCTGGTCGCTCATGGGTGGGTAAACGCCGGTGTCGCAGCCGGTGACCCGATGGCCGGCTTCGCGCGCGAGGGCAGCCAAGCCGCCCATGAAGGTGCCGCAGATTCCCAAGATATGTATGTGCATGCGGCATTTTAGGCAGCGGCGGTGGCGCTGCTTCAACCCTTCATCTACTGGGCGGCCCAGCAGGTGCAAAAATACCTTCTATGAACTCTTTTGAACCGCACAGCCTGAAGGCTGAAATCGCTGCCGCAGCGGCCGCCATGGTGGTCGAGGAGGGGCTTGAATACGGCCCGGCCAAGCGCCGCGCGGTCAAGCAGATGGCGCTGCCGTCCCGCACCGAATTGCCGGGCAATGACGAAATTGAAGACGCGGTGCACGAGTACATCGCCCTGTTTTGTGCCGAAACGCAGCCTGTCGAGCTACAAGCGCTGCGTGAACTGGCCTGGGTCTGGATGCAGCGCATGGCCGAGTTCCGGCCTTTTTTGGGTGGCGCGGTCTGGCACGGTACGGCCACGCGGCTGTCCGACATTTATATTCAGCTGTTTTGTGATGACTCGAAGTCGGCTGAAATTGCCTTGATTGATCATCAGGTGGATTACGAGCCCCGCACTGTCACCGGCTTTTGGGGCGACAGCGTCGAAGCGCTGAGCATTCGCAGCGTTTGCAAGCCCCTGCAAGAAACTGTCGGCGTGCACCTGATGGTCTATGACCTCGACGATTTACGCGGTGCCCTGCGGCCAGATGCCAAAGGCCGCACGCCACGTGGAGATTTAGCGGCTGTCGAACGCTTGCTCGCTTTGTGACAAATTGGCCAGGATCTTCGGCGATCTTGGCTGTAAAACCTGCGAAACTGGCTTAAAGTTGAATTTAAAGTGAACAGGGATTGAGATGATAAAACGTAGAAATATGCTGTTTGCCGGCACCGCCGCAGTGGCAGGTCTGGCTGGCGTTGGTGCCGCTTGGTGGTGGCGCGACCGCCATGAGACGCCCTTGGCCGATCCTTTCTGGGCTTTGGAGATGGAGACGCCGGACGGTGCGCCGTTGAAAATCAGCAGTTTGGCGGGTCAACCTTTGCTGGTGAATTTTTGGGCGACTTGGTGCCCGCCTTGTGTGGAAGAGTTGCCCTTGCTGAATCGTTTTCACCAAGAACAGCAGGCGCGGGGCTGGCGCGTGCTGGGTTTGGCGGTTGATCAGCCGAGTGCTGTGCGTGCTTGGTTGAAAAAGTCACCCCTCGATTTTCCTATCGCTATGGCTGGTTTGGGTGGTACGGAACTCAGCAAGCGCATGGGTAATTTGACCGGTGCCTTGCCATTTTCTGTGGCCTTTAGTGCCACTGGTGAAGTGTTGCAGCGTAAAAGTGGGCAGCTGATGCCGGCAGATTTGGCCAGCTGGGCGACCTTGGCATAATTGTGGGCCCTTTCTCGTTTGCGTCGTTAACAGCGGCAAATGAAGCTCAATTTGCGTTAAAGTTCGGATTAAGAAAATTTCAGATGCGCCGGAATGCTGGGTCATTTCCTATTTGGCAATTTGCAGATGAGTACAATTCAGGCCGATTAGTGAAAGAAGACCAACAAAGAGTCGGTAAATGCTGCCGACTGCTTGGGTTGGGTCAAAATCTTTTCTCAGGTCGAGCTGCTGATGCAGTTGGACAATTCAAATATTAGGCTGGGCTTTCAGCCTGCCACTGTCGCCGGAGAATAAAGCATGGATTTACGCAAACTCAAAACACTGATTGACCTGGTTTCAGAGTCCAACGTGTCAGAACTTGAAATCACTGAGGCCGAAGGAAAGGTCAGAATCGTCAAGTTCATGGGCGCTGCACCGATGGTCATGCAAGCCCCGGCCATGATGGTTGCGGCACCCGTTGCTGTTGCAGCGGCAGTGGCGGCGCCTGCGGCACCAGCCGAAGTGGTCGGTCATGCTGTGAAGTCGCCGATGGTCGGCACTTATTACCGATCTGCCAGCCCGGGCGCCAAAGCGTTTGTCGAGATCGGTAGCCAAGTCAAAGAAGGCGACACCATCTGCATCATTGAAGCCATGAAAATCCTCAACGAGATCGAGGCCGACAAATCAGGCACCGTGACGGCGATATTGTGCGAGAACGGTCAGGCCGTGGAATACGGACAACCGCTCTACATCATTGAGTGAAGCTGGCGTCATGTTTAAAAAAATTCTGATCGCTAACCGGGGCGAAATTGCCCTGCGTATCCAGCGGGCCTGTCGGGAGCTCGGCGTCAAGGCCGTGATGGTTTACTCCGAAGCCGACCGCGAAGCCAAATACATCAAGCTGGCCGACGAGTCGGTTTGCATCGGCCCGGCGGCATCGGCGCAGAGCTACCTCAGCATGCCGGCCATCATCGCTGCGGCCGAGGTCACAGACGCCGAAGCCATCCACCCCGGCTATGGTTTCCTCAGCGAAAATGCTGATTTTGCCGAGCGCGTGGAAAAAAGTGGCTTCAAGTTCATCGGTCCGACGCCGGAATCCATCCGCATCATGGGTGACAAGGTTTCTGCCAAGCAGGCCATGATCAAGGCCGGCGTGCCTTGCGTGCCGGGCTCTGAAGGCGCCTTGCCCGATGACGCGGCCATTATCAAGCGCACGGCCAAAGCGGTCGGTTACCCGGTCATCATCAAAGCCGCTGGCGGTGGCGGTGGGCGCGGCATGCGCGTGGTGCACACCGAGGCGGCGCTGATCCATGCGGTGCAAACGACCAAGGCTGAAGCCGGTGCCGCGTTCGGTAATCCGGCGGTTTACATGGAGAAATTTCTCCAAAACCCGCGCCACATCGAAATCCAGATCATGGCTGACCAGCATAAAAATGCGGTCTGGCTGGGCGAACGTGACTGCTCTATGCAGCGTCGTCACCAAAAAGTCATTGAAGAAGCGCCGGCACCTGGCGTTCCGCGCAAGCTGATCGAAAAAATCGGTGAGCGCTGTGTGGCCGCCGTGAAGAAAATTGGTTACCGTGGTGCGGGCACTTTCGAGTTCTTGTATGAAAACGGTGAGTTCTATTTCATCGAGATGAACACCCGCGTTCAGGTTGAGCACCCGGTCACGGAATGGGTCACCGGCGTGGACATCGTGAAGACGCAAATCATGGTGGCGGCTGGCGAACGTCTGCCGTTCACACAGCGTCAGATCGAGATCAAAGGTCACTCCATCGAGTGCCGCATCAACGCCGAAGACCCTTATAAGTTCACGCCGTCGCCAGGTCGCATCACGACATGGCACGCGCCTGGCGGCCCCGGTGTGCGGGTGGACTCGCACATCTACGCCAACTACTTTGTGCCGCCAAACTACGACTCAATGATTGGGAAAATCATTGTGCATGGCGACACGCGCGAGCAGGCCTTGGCCCGCATGCGCACGGCGCTGGCTGAAACCGTGGTCGAAGGCATCAACACCAATATTGCACTGCACCGTGAGTTGATGGTGGATGCGAAGTTTGTGGACGGCGGCACCAACATTCACTACTTGGAAGAGTGGCTGTCGCAGCGTCAGCGCTAAGCTTCAGCCCTCGATTTCAAACCCGCACGCGCTCCTTGGTGATGCGCTGCGGGTTGTTTTCGTTTTTTGTCTCGCATCTTTTATCTCCTCTCTTCTAATGTGGCGGGTCTTCCCATGAGTCTTTTTGAACTGGTCATGCTGGCCCCTGTGGATGCCGTTGAGAGCGTCAGCGACGCCCTCGATGCCCTCGACGCTTTGAGTGTGTCGGTTGAAGATGCCGACGCCCAGACGCCCGCCGAGCAGGCGCTGTTTGGCGAACCCGGCATGCCACCGCCGAAAGCCGGTTGGGAGCGCTCGCGCATCGTCGCCTTGTTTTCTAATGAAGCGACCGCGCGTGACGCGGCTGTGCTGCTGGAAGCGCAAGATTTCTTCACGGGCTGCCAAGTGGTCGCCGTCAGCCCGGTGCCTGAGCAAGATTGGGTGCGCTTGACGCAATCGCAGTTCACGCCGGTTGAGATCACGCCTGAGTTCTGGATCGTCCCCACTTGGCATGAACCACCGGCCCAAGCTCGCCAAGTGATCCGGCTAGACCCTGGGCTGGCTTTTGGTACTGGCACCCATCCGACGACCCGCATGTGTCTGCGCTGGATCGCCGCCGGCCGCGCGGGGAGCCGTGTACTCGACTACGGTTGCGGCTCGGGCATTCTGGCCATTGGTGCGGCCAAGTTCGGCGCGACGGATATTGATGCGGTCGATATCGATGAAGCTGCTGTGCAGTCGACCCTCGCCAATGCCGAGGCTAATCATGTGCAATTGAAAGCCGGCTTGCCAGATAAATCTTCGGGCAGCTATCAAACAGTGCTAGCGAATATTCTGGCCACGCCGCTCAAGGTGTTGGCGCCGCTGCTGTGCGCACATGTCGCTCCGGGTGGCTACTTGGTGCTGGCCGGCATTCTGGAGCGGCAAGCCGACGAACTTAAAGAAGCGTATGCACCTTACGCTACTTTGAGCGTGGCCGACAGTGAAGACGGCTGGATCTTGATGACCGCACAGCTCTAAGCGCGGCAAGCCCTACAATTTGACGCGATGAGCTTGATAACCTGCTGTCCCACATGTAGAACGATGTTCAAGGTCGTGCCCGATCAATTGACCGTTTCGGACGGCTGGGTTCGTTGCGGCCACTGCGATGGTGTCTTCGATGCCTCCGCACACTTTCAGTCCAGCGCTGAAACTGAGGCGCTGGGGGTCCCAGAAGCTAATATTGAGGAGTCACCGCAATCGGTGACGGCATTCTCCGTCATTGAAGAGCCTACACCCATTACCGCCCCTTTGACGCTGCCGCCGGTTGCTGCTTTGCCGCAGGCAGTGGTCGACGAGTCCTCTAAGGATTTCGTTGCAGAACTCAATCCACTGGAATGGTCGCAAGCGCCCGTTGCCCCGCGTTTTGTGACTCACTCGCATTGGGGAGATGCGTCGGTTTCGGCTCCGCTGTCGAGTTATTTGTCAGCGCCAGAGGCTGCCGACTTTCCAGCCCATGACGATCACACCCGCAGTCAAGAAGGCGCTGAGCGTCGCGCGCTTTACGGCTCGACAAAATCATACAAGCCCTCCAGTTCAGCCAAGGCTGAAGACGCTCGTCGCCCATCGCTTCCCGAAGTGACTTTTGTCCAAGCGGCGCAACGCAGAGACTCCCACAACGGGCCGCTTTACAAGGTACTGGCTGCGTTGCTTGCCCTGGTTTTGTTAGGCGCACTGGCGTTGCAAGTGTTCCTGCACGAACGCGATGCAGTTGCGGCTCGTTACCCGGCGTTCTTGCCAGCCATTGGTATGTTGTGTCAAAAATTGGATTGTCAGATCAACCCGCCGCGCGCGATCGAGGCGATCATGATTGACAGTTCTTCGTTCACGCTGACCGGCGCTGATGCATATCGACTGAATGTGGTCCTTAAAAATACCCGGCCGACTGTGGTTGCTATGCCTGCGCTGGAAGTGACCTTGATTGGCTCGCAAAAAGAGGTCTTGATCCGCAAGGTCTTGCTCTCCACCGACATCGGTGCAACCCGCAACAGGCTGGAGCCGGCAGAATCTTTCGCGGGTGTTTTTAATTTGCTGGTCAGTCTGCATCCGGTGTCTGTTGCGCCATTGCAGGCAGTTTTGTCTGCTGACACAGCAAGGCCTGGTGGGCAAGCTTTGGTGGAGGCTCCTGCAGTGGCAGGCCCGGTCGCCAGTTACCGCCTGTCTGCTTTTTATCCCTGAACTTCGAGAAATAAACGCATGCCCGCTTTGATTTGTGGCTCTCTGGCCTTTGACACCATCATGACTTTCGAGGGCCGTTTCGCCGAGCAGATCATGCCTGAGCAATTGCATATTTTGAATGTCTCTTTTCTGGTTCCCGCCTTGCGCCGCGAGTTCGGCGGTTGCGCCGGCAACATCGCCTACAGTTTGTCGCAACTCGGCGGCACGGCCTTGCCGATGGCGACCGTTGGCAGCGATGGCCTCGACTACGTTGCACACCTTCGCAGCAAGGGCATTAGCACCGAATTCATCCGCGAGCTGACCGACACCTACACAGCGCAAGCCATGATCATGACGGACCGCGACAATAACCAGATCACGGCTTTTCATCCTGGCGCAATGAGTCAGGCGCACTTGTCTGAAGTGGCGGCGCGCAGCGATATCAAGCTCGGTATCATCTCGCCAGATGGCCGTGACGCCATGTTGCAGCATGCGGCGCAATTCAAGGCCGCAGGTATTCCGTTTGTGTTCGACCCCGGTCAGGGCTTGCCAATGTTCAACGGCGATGAACTGATGCAGTTTGTTGACCTCGCGACCTGGGTGACGGTCAATGACTACGAAGGCCGCATGTTGACCGAGCGTACCGGTCTGGACAGCAAAGCGCTGTCTATGCGCGTAGAGGGTCTGGTCGTCACACTCGGTGCTGATGGTTGTGAAGTTTGGGTCGATGGTGAGATGACCTTAGTGGCGCCTGTGAAGGCTACCGAGTTGGTGGACCCAACGGGTTGCGGCGACGCTTTCCGTGGCGCTTTGCTGTTTGGCCTTGAAAAAGGCTGGTCACTGGTGCAGTGCTGCGAACTGGGTAACCGTGTTGGTGCCCATAAAATCGCGACCCCAGGCTGCCAGAACTACACGCTCGAGGCGATTCGCCCGGCTTGATCGGCTGGTGCACATTCATTCGGCTGCGTCGGCGTGCTTGCCGTTCTAGAGTGGTGGAATGAGCCGTTCCCAGCGAGCCACAGCGACCACGCTGTTGTTGACTCTCAGTTGTTTGCGCCGTGAGGTCTGACCTCGCGTCAGTGTGATGTCACGTCGCGCGACGCCCAATTCTTTCGCCAGCCATTTCACCAAAGCTGTGTTTGCTTTGCCATCGATAGGCAGTGCATGCAGACGTACGCGCAGTGCTTGTTCGTTTTCTTCACCGTAGAGTCCATCGATTTTCGTCTGCGGCGCATTTGGTATGACGTGAATACTCACGAGACAGTCGCCAGTATTGATGTCGTGCTGTAGGAAGTGAGACTTGAGTGCCGGGTTCTGCCGCATGGCCGGTCGTATATGGTGAAGGTTGCTCTTGACTGGGTTGTAATAAAAAAAGCCCGATATCTTTCGATACCAGGCTTTAAGCAGAGTTACCTGACTGCTTAGGGCTTGCTGGCTGTTGGAAACGGCCAGGCAGCTTGCGGGTTCAGAGTCGTCTGAGCCGCTGGGCTGGTAGCTGCAGGAGGTGCTTTCGCAGCGGGTTTTTTCGCGGCTTTCTTTGCAGCGGGCTTTTTCGCGGCTTTCTTCGCAGCGGGTTTTTTGGCGGCTACTTTTTTGGCAGCAGCTTTCTTCGCTGGCGCTTTTTTAGCAGCAGCTTTTTTAGCGGGCGCTTTTTGGGCAACGGCTTTTTTAGCCGGTGCTTTTTTCGCTGCTACTTTTTTCGCTGCTACTTTTTTAGCGGGCGCTTTTTTGGCAACGACTTTTTTAGCCGGTGCTTTTTTCGCTGCTACTTTTTTCGCGGGCGCTTTTTTGGCAACGACTTTTTTAGCCGGTGCTTTTTTCGCTGCTACTTTTTTAGCTGGGGCTTTCTTGGCCGGTGCTTTTTTAGCGACCGGGGCTTTTTTTGGTGCAGCTTTTTTAGATGCTACTTTTTTCGCAGTTGCCATAGTTTTCTCCTTGATCACGTTGCAAAGAGCACTTCACGT
>CANFZL010000042.1 GCA_947451205.1 Comamonadaceae bacterium | reverse complement strand
TAGACTCGACCACTCATGTCCGTACCTTTAATTGCACTTGTTGCGCTTCCCTTTGTTGGCAGTTTGATCGCTGCTTTGCTGCCGACCAACGCGCGCAATGCGGAGTCGACTCTGGCGGGTGCAATTGCTTTTTTCTGTGCGGTGCAGGCGGCCATGTACTTCCCTGAGATCGCTGCGGGCGGCGTGATTCGGCAAGAAATAGTCTGGCTGCCGTCGCTGGGTTTGAACTTCGTGTTGCGCATGGACGGCTTTGCGTGGATGTTCTCCATGCTGGTGCTGGGCATCGGGTCGCTGGTGGTGCTGTATGCGCGCTACTACATGTCGCCGTCTGACCCGGTGCCGCGTTTTTTCTCGATGCTGCTGGCTTTCATGGGCGCCATGAGCGGCGTTGTGCTGTCGGGCAATTTGATTCAGCTGGTGCTGTTTTGGGAGCTGACCAGCCTGTTTTCGTTCTTGCTGATTGGTTACTGGCACCACCGCAGCGACGCGCGACGAGGCGCGCGCATTGCGCTGATCGTCACCGGCGGCGGCGGTCTGTGCTTGCTGGCCGGCGTGCTGGTGCTGGGTCACATCGTCGGCAGTTACGACCTCGACGTGGTGTTGCTGGCGGGTGACGTGGTGCGGGCGCATCCGCTGTACAGCTCGGCCTTGGTGCTGATTTTGCTGGGCGCGCTGACCAAGAGCGCGCAATTTCCTTTCCATTTTTGGCTGCCGCACGCCATGGCTGCGCCGACGCCAGTCTCGGCTTATTTGCATTCGGCGACCATGGTGAAGGCGGGGGTCTTCTTGCTGGCGCGGCTTTGGCCGGTGTTGGCAGGCACGGACGAATGGTTTTGGATCGTCACCAGCGCAGGTTTGGCGACGCTCTTGATTGGCGGCTTTGCGGCTATTTTTCAAAATGACCTGAAGGGCCTGTTGGCTTATTCGACCATCTCGCACCTCGGCCTCATCACCACGCTGTTGGGTTTGAACAGTCCGCTGGCGGCTGTGGCGGCGGTCTTTCACATCATCAACCATGCGACCTTCAAGGCCTCGCTGTTCATGGCGGTCGGCATCATTGACCATGAGACCGGCACGCGAGACATCCGCCGCCTCAGTGGCTTGTGGCGTTACATGCCGATCACCGCCACGCTGACCATGGTGGCGGGCGCAGCCATGGCCGGCGTGCCGCTGCTGAACGGTTTTATCTCCAAGGAAATGTTTTTCACCGAAGCGGTTTTTGTCAGCGCCGCGCCCTGGTTTGAGCAGCTGTTGCCGATGGCTGCCGTGGTGGCGGGCATCTTCAGCGTGGCGTATTCGCTGCGTTTCACGGTCGCCATTTTCTTTGGCCCCGACACCTGCAAGAGTTTGCCCCGCATGCCGCACGAACCGCCGCACTGGATGCGGGTGCCGATCGAACTGCTGGTGCTGGCTTGTTTGGTGGTGGGTGTGCTGCCGAACTGGTCGATCCAAGGCATCTTGTCGACCGCGGCGGGGCCGGTGGTCGGTGGCAATTTGCCCGAGTTCGATCTGGCCGTCTGGCATGGCTTTAACCTGCCGCTGGGCATGAGTCTGCTGGCGCTGGCGGGCGGTATTGCGCTCTTTTTGTTACTGCGCCAGTTTCAGGGCGACGGCCGCATCACGCGCACGCCTTTGCTGGGCCGGGTCAGCGGCAAGCGCTTCTTTGAAGGGCTGCTGGTCATGCTGACGGTCGGCAGTCGCAAGGTCTTGCGTTTGCTCAGCACGCGTCGTTTGCAGCCGCAGATGTTGCTGCTGGTGCTGGTGACTTTGCTGGCGGCCTTTGCGACGCTGCGCTTCACCGACTTGTCGGACTGGCTCTTGAGTGGCGACCGCAGTGGCCTGCCGTTCTCGCCGACTTTTGCCCTGTTGTGGGTGGTGGGCTTGGGTGCGGCTGTGGGTGCTTCATGGCAGGCCAAGTACCACCGCTTGACCGCGCTGGCCTTGATGAGCGTGGCCGGTTTGGCCACGGTGGTCACCTTCGCCTGGTTCTCGGCACCCGATTTGGCGCTGACCCAGTTGTCGGTAGAGGCCGTGACCACGGTGCTGATCCTGCTGGGGATTCGCTGGTTGCCCAAGCGCCTGGAAGCCCATGAAGAAAACCAGCCGCTGTGGACTCGCGCTAAAGCCCGCGCCCGCCGCAGCCGTGATTTGTTGCTGGCCTTGCTGGCCGGCAGCGGCTTGGCGGCGCTGGCCTACGCCATGATGACGCGCAGTTTCCCGCAGACCATCTCGCCCTTTTTCTTGGAGCGTGCCTTGCCCGAGGGCGGCGGCAGCAACGTCGTCAACGTCATGCTGGTCGACTTTCGCGGCTTTGACACCTTGGGCGAGATCACCGTGTTGGGCATCGTGGCGCTGACGGTCTACGCCTTGCTGCGGCGCTTTCGTCCCGCCCCTGAAAGCATGGAGTTGCCGTATCAACAACAGGGGCTGCCGGCTGACTTGGTGACCGACCTGGTGAACGCGCAAACCGCGACCGATACAGCGCAAGGCTATCTGTTGGTGCCCGCTGTTTTGGTGCGCATGATTTTGCCGATTGCGGCAGTGATCTCAGTCCATCTGTTCATGCGCGGCCACAACGAGCCAGGCGGCGGCTTTGTTGCCGGGCTGGTGTTGTCAACGGCCTTTATCTTGCAATACATCGTCTCTGGCACGCAATGGGTGGAGGCTCATATGCGCTTGCTGCCGGTGCGCTGGATTTCGGGCGGGTTGCTGATGGCGACGTTCACGGGGCTCGGCTCGATCGTGCTGGGTTATCCGTTTCTCACGACGCACACGGCGCATCTGAACCTGCCGCTGTTGGGCGACATTCATGTGGCCAGTGCCTTGTTCTATGACATTGGCATCTTCACCTTGGTGGTGGGCGCCACCTTGCTGATCCTCACGGCGCTCGGTCACCAGTCGGTGCGTGGTCATCGGCGGGTGACCTCCGATAACAAAGACAGCAGCGTCAAAACCGGAGGTGCTGCCTGATGGAAATCGTTCTCGCGATCGCCATTGGCGTGTTGACCACTTGCGGTGTTTGGCTGATGCTGCGCCCGCGCACCTACCAAGTGATCATCGGACTGTCGCTGCTGGGCTATGGCGTCAACTTGTTTATTTTCAGCATGGGCCGTTTGGCGGTAGACCTTGAACCGGTGCTGGTGGCTGGCGTGGCGACCGACATGCTGCACAACTCTGACCCGCTGCCGCAGGCACTGGTGCTGACCGCCATCGTCATCGGTTTTGCCATGACGGCGCTGTTCTTGGTGGTCATGTTGGCGCAACGCGGCTTTTCGGGCAGTGACCACGTGGATGGCCGGGAGGACGGCAAGTGATGACTTTCGCCCAAGCGCTGATGCCGCACCTGACGGTGGTGCCCGTCCTGTTTCCCTTGCTGGCGGCCTGCGTGCTGATGCTCATGGGCGATGGCCGGCACCGCAGCAAGGCGACGCTGGGCTTGGTCGCGACGGCGCTCAACCTCGGCGTGGCCGTGCTCTTGTTTTTGTGGGTTCAACAAGGCGAGCAGCCCAGCGCCTATGGCATTTACCTGCCGTCCAACTGGGAGGCGCCGTTTGGCATCGTGCTGGTGCTGGACCGGCTTTCGGCCCTGATGCTGTTGGTGGCGGCCTTGGTGGTGCTGATGGCGTTGGTGTTTGCCTTGGCCCGTTGGCACAAGGCGGGCGCTCAGTTTCATGCGCTGTTTCAAATCCAGATCATGGGCCTGAATGGCGCCTTCCTGACCGGCGACTTGTTCAACCTGTTTGTGTTTTTTGAGGTCATGCTGGCGGCGTCTTATGGCTTGCTGTTGCACGGTTCGGGTCCGGCGCGGGTCAAGGCCGGCTTGCATTACATCGGCATCAATCTGGCCGCGTCGTCGTTGTTCTTGGTCGGGGCGGCGTTGATTTACGGCGTCACCGGCACGCTCAACATGGCGGACCTCGCGGCCAAAATCCCGGCGGTCAGCGCGGTAGATCGGCCGCTGTTGCACGCCGGTTGCGCCATTCTCGCGGTGGCGTTTTTGGCCAAGGCCGCCATGTGGCCGCTGAACTTTTGGTTGGTGCCGGCGTACGCCAGCGCCAGTGCGCCGTCTGGTGCGGTGTTCGCCTTGCTGACCAAGGTTGGCATCTACGTTTTGCTGCGCCTGTCGACTTTGCTGTTTTCGCCCGCCGCCGGCGACTCGGCTGGTTTTGGCAGCAGTTGGCTGGTTTGGGGCGGCCTGCTGACGCTGGCGTTCGGCGCCATTGGCATGCTGGCGACGCAGCGCCCGGCGCGGCTGGCTGGGTTTGCGGTCATCGTCTCGTCAGGCACGTTGATGGCGGCACTCGGATTGGCTCGGCCTGAGGTCACTGCGGGGTTGCTCTACTACCTGCCAGGCTCGGTCTTCGCGGTGGCGGCCTTTTTCTTGTTGACCGAGTTGATGGAGCGCTCGCGCAGTGCCGACACCGAAGGGCAACGGGCACCAGAAGACGAAGAAGACCATTTGCCTTTCGCCATGGCCGAGATGGAGCTGACGCGTGGCGCCAATCTGGACGAAGACGAAGAGCCACTGATCGGTCGGGCTATTCCCGCCTCGACGGCGCTGCTGGGGCTGGCCTTCATCGCGTGCACGGTCTTGCTGGCGGGCCTGCCGCCGCTGTCGGGGTTCATCGGCAAGTTCGCCATGCTGTCGGCGTTGCTGCAATCGCCCGATGGGTCGGTGGCCACCATCAGCTGGGTCTTAATGGCGCTTCTCATCGTCGCCGGGCTGTTCGCGCTGATTGCCCTGTCGCGCACGGGCATTCGCTTTTTCTGGACCCCACTGGAACGTCCGGCGCCGGTGTTGCGCGTCGTTGAGTACCTGCCTATCGCGTTGCTGGTGGCGTTGTGCGTGGCCTTGACGCTGCACGCCGAAGCGGTGATGCAGTACACCCGCGCCACTGCTGCAGCGCTGTACCAACCGGAGCACTACATGGACGCCGTGCTGTCCGCGAAGCCCTTGCCAACCCCGACCAACTATGAGCGGCTGGGTACGCCAGCGCCAGGAGCCGCGCGATGATGAAAAGACTCTCACGACTTTTCCCGGCGCCCATCATGTCGTTGGCCTTGATGGCCATCTGGCTGTTGCTCAACAATGCGTATGGGTTGGGCCAATGGCTCATCGCCTTGCTGCTGGGTTGGCTGGTGCCCTTGTTGACCCAGTCACTGCGGCCCACACCGGTGCGCTTTAGCCACCCGGGCGTGGCACTGCGGCTGTTTTTTCAGGTGGGGCATGACGTGCTGGTGTGGAACTGGCGCGTGCTGCGAGGCACCATGGCTCGCGCTGACCGGGTGCCGCAGGGCGGCTTCGTGGTGGTGCCGCTGGATCTGCGCGACCCCAGCGGCTTGGCCGTTCTCGCCGCCATCATGTGTGTGATTCCCGGCACCATCTGGTCTGAACTCGCGCTAGACCGCAGCGCCTTGCTGCTGCACCTGTTTGACGTCGAACACGCAGAGGCCGAAATCGCGCTCATCAAAAACCGCTATGAAAAACCATTGATGGAGATTTTTGAATGAGCCCGCTGCTTTTTGCCGCCATCATCTTCACGATGACTTGTTACACGCTGGCCATGGGCTTGACCTTGCTGCGGCTGCTGCGCGGTCCTTCCGCGCAGGACCGGGTGCTGGCCATGGACTTGATCTGCACCATCGCCATGCTGATGCTCTTGGTCTTGGCGATCCGCTACCGCAGCGCGATGTACTTCGAGGCGGCACTGCTGATCGCTATTTTTGGCTTTGTGAGTTCTGCGGCCATGGCCAAGTTTTTGCTGCGCGGGGAGGTGATCGAATGACTACCGGCCTGTCTCTTTGGGTCGAACTGCCGGTGGCAGTGCTGTTGGTGCTGAGCGGCGTTTTCACGCTCTCGGCAGCGGTTGGTTTGGTGCGCTTCAAGACCTTTTTTCAGCGCATGCACCCGCCAGCGCTGGCCTTCAGTTTTTCGGCTTGGTGCGTCACGCTCGCCAACATCATTTACTTCTCTGCGAAAGACGGCGAGCTCGCCCTGCATGCATGGCTGATCATCATCTTTTTGTCGTTCACGGTGCCCGTCACGACAATTTTGCTGGCGCGCACCGAGCTCTTTCGGCGGCGTATCGCCAAGCACGGCGCCGAGGGCATACCGCCGCCCTTGAGCCATGTGGTGCCGCCGGAAAAACCTGCCAGCGAGAAGCCGTGACGCTAGCGACAGACCACGCGCACGTTTATAAAAAGCGCTAAACCCATATAATGCTTTCTATGAAAAGCATAGATCCAACTTTGCCAGACGAGGTCACAGCGCAAATTCGCACACTCGGTTTGCGAATACGGGCGGCAAGGATTCTCAGAGGGATGCGCCAAGAGGATTTGGCGACAAAGTCTGGTTTGTCGCGCACGGCCATCGAGGCCGTTGAGCGTGGAGCGCCGACGACCGGCATCGCCACCTACCTGCGCACGCTGTGGGCGATGGGGCTCAATCGCGAGCTAGACCTGCTCGCAGATCCGGGCTTGGACCGTGACGGCATGGCCTTGCAGTTCAACGTGCAGTCAAAGCGCGTCGGTGTCGCGAGAAAACCCCGCAATGACTTCTGAAGCCTATGTGTGGGTCTACTTGCCGGGCGACACACGTCCCACTTTGTGCGGGTTCTACACGCACGCGCCGACGGCGGCGGGTACGCCCGTTGGGACTTTTGTCTACGGACGGTCTTACCTTGCGAATCCCGATCGCATCCCGCTGGATCCGGTGGCCCTGCCCCTCAGGCCAGCGACGTTCAGCACCACGGTATTGAACGGCGTCTTTGGGGCGATCAATGATGCGATGCCAGATGATTGGGGGCGCTACGTCATTGACAAGCTCCAGGGCGTCAAAGAGTTTCCGGTGGGCTACATGTTGGCAACACTGGATGATTCGATCGGCAACCTGGCTTTCAGCGCTGCTTCGACTCATCAGCAAAGCAGCTTGAACCCCATCGGCATGGATCTGCTGCCAGCGGCGCGCGAGGTACTGCTGGGGATTGAGCAAGGCCAGCCGGTACCCAAAGAGCTGGAAGGCCGCTTGCGGCCCAACACAGCGATGGGTGGCGCCAGACCCAAACTGACCGTTGAGCACGACGGCCGCTTGTGGTTGGCCAAATTTCCGTCTTCTCGTGATGACCAGAGTCTGCCTGACGCCAAGCTTGAGGCCGCCATGCTCGCTTTGGGTGCTCTGTGCGGGATCAACACGGCCAAGGCGCAGGTTGCGCTGGGTGACGTTTTGCTGGTGGAGCGCTTTGACCGAGCTTGGGTCGACGGCCCCGCGCCGGGCTGGCGCAGGGATTCCTTCTTGAGCGCAAGAACGATCTTTAACGCCAGCGCGGGTGCTCAACAGACCTATGCGGCAAGCGGCTATGGACGCCTTGCGACAGAACTCGTGCGGTACAGCGCAGATCCCCAAGCGGACCAGAAAGAGTTATTTCGGCGGATGGTGTTCAACGTCTTTATCTCCAACACGGATGATCACGATAGAAACCACGGCGTTTTGGCAGACGATCAGCCCGGTTTTTACCGGCTTTCTCCTGCCTACGATCTGTTGCCAAGGCCGCATTCAACGCTGCGCCAGTACCACGCAATGACTTTGGGAGGCTCCGAGTCTCTGGGCACCCGAGAGAACCTGCTGGCTGATTGCGCCAAGTTTGGCCTCAGCCCCACCGAGGCTGAAGACATTGTCAAAGAGGTCGAATTGGGTGTGGCGCGACATTGGCACGATTGCCTGAGAGCCCAAGGACTGAGTGCCTCTGCGATCGATCGTCTCAAATCCTGCTTCGGCGGCATACCGCTGACAGCGAAAGACGTGGACCAGGCCATTGAAAGCAGGCGCAATCCGCGATAAATGTCGATGCGATATCTGGTCTGCCGCTGGTGTTAAGCCTGCAGATGGAGCGGCAACTCGACCACAAACGAGGCGCCGCCGCCTGGGTTGTCTTCGCAGCGCACACTGCCGCCGTGGCGCTCGGCGATCGACTTGACCAAGGCCAGACCCAAGCCCACGCCGCCGTCGCGTTCACTCGCGCCGGGTAGTCGATAAAACGGCTCAAAGATGCGTTCGCGCTGGTCGGCTGGCACGCCCGGGCCGTGGTCGCTGACGCGGATCACGGCGGTCGGCTGGGCCGTGCTGCCGCCTTGCGACAGGGCCAGCGTGACGTCGCCGTCGCTGTAACGTCTGGCGTTTTCCAGCAGATTGCGCAGCAGCCGGCGCAGCAGTCGCGTCGAGCCGCGCAGTTGCAGGCTGTGCGCGTCGTCGGTGTCAGCCTGATGCCCGAGTTCTGCGGTGAGCTCAGCCTTCACCCGGGAGCATTCTTCAGCCGCCAAACCGGTCAGGTCCAGCGTTTCAAAAGGCTCTGCATCGGCTTGCTTGGTGTCGAGCCGACTCGCCAGCAAAATTTCGTCGATGAGTTGGTCGAGTTCGGTGATGCTTTGCGTGATCTCGGCTTTTCGGGAAGCGTAGAGCTTTGCCTCATCTGCATTGAGCGTTGCCGCAATGGTTTCCCCGCCGGGCCGCCCCAAGGGGAAATGCGCCCCCTCGGGGGGCAGCGCAGTACGCGCAGCGACAAGCGTGGGGGCTAGCATTTCCAGTCCCATGCGAATGCGGGTGAGCGGCGAGCGCAATTCGTGCGAGGCATTCGCCAGCAAGTTTTTGTGCGCGTTCAGCAAGGCTTTTTGTGAATCCATCAGCGTTTCAATGCGCTCTGCCGCGTTGTTGAAGCGTTCCGCCAGAAAGGCCACTTCGTCTTTACCCTGCACCGGCACGCGGGCCGACAAGTCGCCGCCGCCCCAGCGCTCAACGCCGCGTTGCAAGGCTTCGAGCCGCAAGGTCAGACGCCGGATGATCGGGTAGGCGGCCAAGGCGACGGCCAAGCCGACCAGAGCGAGTGTCCAGAAAAACCCAAAGGGCGGTCGAAGCCAGGGGTTGCTGCCGGGCGGTCGTTGTGGCCGCGGCATGTGCACTTCCAGCGTCTGCCCGTCATTGGTCACGACATCAAAGCTCAGGCCTTGGCCGCGGCGTCGGTCGGCACTGGTTTGCGCGCTGCCAATCACCTGGCCGGCGTCGTTCCGAATCACCACCTCGCGGATCGGCAATTGCACGTCGGCCGACATGCGCCAAGCCCAGCCGACAGAAAACGTCAGCACCGCCACGGTCAGCACCACCGCCAACCAAATGCGAACGTACAAATGCGAGGTGAAGCGAGACCACATCAGCCGTTCCTCAGTCTTGTTGCCGCGCAAACACGTAGCCGACACCGCGCACCGTCAAGATGCGTTTCGGGTCTTTCGCGTCGGCCTCAATGGCGCTGCGAATGCGCCCCATGTGCACGTCAATTGAGCGGTCAAAGGCTTCGAGCTCCCGGCCACGCACGGCTTCCATGATTTGGTCGCGGCTGAGCACGCGGCCTGCGCGTTCGGCCATCGCCACCAGCAGGTCAAATTGATAAGACGTGAGTTCGCGTGCCTTGCCGGTCAGTGTCACGATCCGCGCATCGCGGTCGATCTCCAAGCTGCCGAAGCGCATGACTTTGTGCAGAATGGTGCTGCCAGTGGGCGTGCTGAGGTCGGCGCCACGACGAAGCACGGCACGGATGCGAGCCAGCAATTCGCGTGGTTCAAAAGGTTTTGGCAAGTAGTCGTCTGCGCCTATTTCGAGTCCGATGATACGGTCCATCGGATCGCCTTTGGCCGTCAGCATCAGCACGGCGACGCTGGATTTTTCGCCATGGACACTGCGGCTTTTGATGCGCCGGCAGACTTCAAGGCCATCCATGTCGGGCAGCATCAAGTCGAGAATGACCAAGTCAGGTTCGCTGTGGTCGAGGGCCGCTAGGCCGCTCGTGCCATCGCTTGCATGCGTGACCTCGTAGCCCGACTGACGCAAGTAGTCGCCCACCATGGCGGCGAGGCGGTTGTCGTCTTCAATCATCAAGAGTTGCTGCGTCATGGGCGGATCTTCGTTCGAGGCTGAAAGGTACATCTTGGCTCAACCCCGGCAAGCCTGCTTGAAGTCGCCGTAAAGATGCGGTAAATCTCGCGGCAGAATTTCAGCGCATGCTGGTGTCGATTGCGGTCTGAGTGGCCTGCCTAGACGCCAGCCAAACCAGCCACAACACCGGTACGCCGAGCAGCGCCGTGCCAATAAAAAAGGTGGGGTAGTTGTAAGCGTCGACAAAGGCGCCGGAATAACCGGCCAGAAACTTCGGCAGCAGCAGCATCATCGAGCTGAACAAGGCGTATTGCGTGGCCGAATAGTTCACATTGGTCAGGCCTGAGAGGTAGGCGATGAAGGCCGCCGAGGCGATGCCGCTGGCGAGGTTATCGGCGGAGATCACCAGCATCAGCGCGGTCACGTCATGGCCGCGTGTGGCGAGCCAGGCAAACAGCAGGTTGCTGGCGGCGCTGAGCACCGCACCCAACATCAACACGCGCATCACGCCAAAGCGCATGGCCAGCAGGCCGCCTACAAAGGCACCCACAAGCGTCATGATGACGCCGAAAACTTTGGTCACCGCCGCCACTTCGTCCTTGCTGAAACCCATGTCCACATAAAACGGATTCGCCATGATGCCCATCACCACGTCGCTGATGCGGTAAACAGCGATCAGCGCCAAGATCAGCCCCGCCTGCCGGCCATACCGCTTTAAAAAGTCAGCAAAGGGCTCAACCAGCGCGCTCTTCAGCCATTCCGCAGCATTGCGTGCGCGCGGCATGACGATGGCGGCGGGCTCGGGCGAAAACAAAACCGTGACCATGCCCAGCAGCATCGACGCCGCCATCACCAGGTAAGCGGTTTGCCATGCGGCCTGTTGATAACCCGTGACGCTGGCGACTTCGGCGCGGGCGGCGATCCACAGCACGCCGGCGCCGGCCCAGATCATGGCGATGCGGTAACCCGTCTGGTAGGCCGCTGCCAGCGCCGCTTGCCTTTGCACGTCGGCGGATTCAATCCGGTAAGCGTCCAGCGCGATGTCTTGCGTGGCCGACGCCACCGCCACGGCCAACGCGCACCAGACCATCGGCATCAGGGCCAAGCGGGGGTCGGTGAAGGCCAGCCCAATCAGGGCCGCCATGATGACGCTTTGTGACAGCAGCAGCCAGCTGCGGCGCCGGCCCAACCAGCGCGTCAGCATGAGTATCGGCAGCCGGTCGACCAATGGCGCCCAAATCCATTTGAAGCCGTAAGCCAGACCGATCCAGCTCAGGTAGCCGATGGTGCTGCGGTCAATGCCGGCTTCGCGCAGCCAAAAACTCAGCGTGCCAAAAACCAGCAGCAAGGGCAAACCGGCCGAAAATCCCAGCAACAGCATGCGCAACGTGGGCGGCTCAAGGTAAACGCGCAGGGTTTGGCTCCAGCTTGGGCGGGCGGCGGTCGGTTCACTGGCGGTTGGGCTCATGCAGGAATAATACGGCGTGACTTGGCCTTTAGAGAGGGTGACACTCAAACAATGGAACATGCGAACAATGAAACAAAGAACGGGCGGTCGGCGATGGCGATGATGCGGCGCTGGCCTATTGCGTCGGCCTTGCTGGCTGCGTCCCTGGCGCTGCCAAGCCTTGCCTTGGCCCAACGCGAAGGCGTCGACGTGGGCGGTAATTCCGGCTTTGCCCAGTTGGTACCGGCTGACGACATTGAGGCCTCGGCTGTCAAGCAGTACACCGAAATTTTGAAGCAGGCCGCTGGCAAAAATGCTTTGGGCGCTGCCGACAACCAGCAAGTGATCCGCTTGCGCCGCATCGCCCAGCGTCTGATTCCGTTCACCAACGAATGGAACCCGCGTGCCCGAACCTGGAAGTGGGAGGTCAACCTGATCGGTAGCAAGCAGATCAATGCGTTTTGCATGCCGGGCGGAAAAATTGCTTTTTACACCGGCATCTTGGAGCAGTTGCAACTCACTGACGACGAGGTGGCGCAGATCATGGGACATGAAATTGCCCACGCCTTGCGCGAGCATGCGCGTGCCCGCATGGGCAAGAGCGCGGCCACCAGCATGGGCGCGGGCGTGTTGTCGCAGTTGCTGGGGTTGGGTGATTTGGGCCGAACGGTGACCAACTACGGCGTGCAACTGCTGAACATGACCTTCAGCCGGTCTGACGAGTCTGAGGCTGACTTGGTGGGGCTGGAACTGGCGGCCCGCGCCGGCTACGACCCCCGCGCCGGCATCACGCTGTGGCAAAAAATGGCAGCCAGCAGCCAAGGTGCACCACCGCAGTGGCTCAGCACGCACCCGGCGGGCAACACGCGCATTGCGGACATCGAACGCAACCTGCCGCGTGTGTTGCCGATTTACGAGCGCGCCCGTAAAGACTGACGTGCGCGTTGATGGACTGCCGCACTTCGCTCATGACGGAGCCGCCGCGCGGTCAGTTGGCGCTTTGGATGATGACCCTGGCCACATCGTCGGTGGCGATTTTCAGGGCGGTGACATCCATCAGCACCAGTCGAATTAGTTTTTGACCGCTCTGTGAATCGACAAAGGCGCGGGCCTGCGCGTTCATGTACATCGGCATCAGCTTTGATTTGCTGCGCAATGATGGCAATGCCTCCGCAAAAACTTCATCCTGACTGTATTCGGCCGTGCTCAAAAAAGCGTCTAGCCGGGGCAGGGCCTGCGGGTCAAAAAACTCGCGCAGCGGTCTGCCGACAAGTGACCGGCGCTCTTGGCCAAGCAGCTTGGCGGCCCGCAAGTTCAGCTCAATGATGATGCCCTGGGTGTCGAGTGTGAAGTAGCCAACTGGCGCGAAATCGTAGAGGTCTAGGTACTTGGCACGCAGTGCGTTGACCTCCGTCAGCGATTGTGTGAGCTCTTCGTTTTGAATTTCGAGCTCAATCTGATGCACCTGCAATTCGTGGACAAGACGGTGCGGATCCATGGCGCCAGCGGGCACGCCCCACAGCCTTTTATGCGGCAGACGTTGGATCGCTTCTCGGCGCAACAGTGTGTCGGGTTCCAAAAAATTGGTCATTTGAAACTTCTTTCATGAGTAGTCTCAAGCAGTCAAGCTTAAGACCCAACAAGTCCGCCCGACGCCCATAAGCTTCTAAGTCATTTATAAAGTACGTTTAGATTTTTGGCAATTGTTTTAAATAAATAAAACGAATAATTACTTTTGCATCCTTTTGTATCTTTTTTGGCCTTGGCTTCACTTGCGATTTACGCGTTGACAGATTAATTTGGATCCTCACAGTCGGTGTCCTCAATTTGTATCCAAGCATGACGCACAAGAACCAGTCCCTTCCAGCATCCGCCTCAACAACTATTTCTTTGAAGCCTCCAAAACCTGACGAGGCGGCGCCTGACATTGTTCCGTTTCCGGCCGCCGATGCGGACGATGTTGGTGCGATGGTGGCACCGTTGGTGGGGCCCAAAACCCCGATCATCGGCATTGGCGCATCGGCTGGAGGACTGGAGGCGTTGGAGCAGTTTTTTTCACATGTGTCGCCCAAGAGCGGCTTGGCTTATGTCGTGGTGCAGCATCTTGACCCAGTCAAAGAAAGCCTGTTGCCCGACCTGTTGCAGCGCTACAGTCAGGTGCCGGTGGTGCAGGTGCGCGACATCACCTTGGCTGAGGCCAACCATGTGTACGTGGCACCGCCCGGCTATGAAGTCACCTTGCTGCATGGGGTGCTGCACTTGCTGAAACCGGTAGCGCCGCGTGGTTTGCAGCTGCCGATTGATTTTTTTCTGCGTGCGTTGGCGCTTGACCAGCAGGCCAATGCGGCCGGCGTGATTTTGTCCGGCATGGGCTCTGACGGCACCTTGGGCTTGCGTGCCCTGAAAGAGAAAGCCGGTGGCGTTTTTGTGCAAGCGCCCGAGACCGCTATGTTTGATGCGATGCCACG
>CANFZL010000041.1 GCA_947451205.1 Comamonadaceae bacterium | reverse complement strand
GAATTTTTGGTGCCGCTGATCAAAGGCTTCAGCACCGAGATGAGTCAAGACGTCACCTCGCTGGGCGTGCAGGTGCATGGCGGCATGGGTTACATCGAAGAAACCGGCGCGGCGCAGTACTTCCGCGACGCGCGGATTCTGACCATTTATGAAGGCACCACCGCCATTCAAGCGAATGATTTGGTCGGCCGCAAAACCGCCCGCGATGGCGGCCAGATGGCCAAGGCCATCGTGGCTCAAATCGAGCTCACCGAGTCTGAATTGCGGCAGCAGGGCGGTGCCAACGCTCAGGCCGTGGCGAAGCGTTTGCAGGCCGCACGGCTGGCCTTGCTCGACGTCATTGACTTTGTGGCGAGCCACACCAAGACATCGCCCAACGCGGTCTTTGCCGGCAGCGTGCCTTACCTCATGCTGGCGGGCAACGTCATGGCTGGCTGGCAAATGGCCCGCGGCTTGTTGGCGGCAGAGCAGGCCTTGGCGACGGGCGACTGCGGAGCTTATGGCGTCGGCTTCATGCAAGCCAAGATCACCACAGCGCGTTTCTACGCCGACCACCTGCTGACCAAAGCGTCGGGCTTGCGCGACAGCATTGTGGAGGGCGCTGACAGCGTCACGGCGCTGGCGTTGGACGCTTTTTAAGCCCCGTCGCCATGACATCCAAACTGCCCGGGGCACTGAAAAACCTGCCGCTGCCGATCATCGGCTCGCCCTTGTTTCTCATCAGCAACCCAACGCTGGTGATCGCGCAATGCATCGCCGGCGTCGTCGGTGCCATGCCGGCACTGAACGCCAGACCCGCTTCGCAGTTGGACGAATGGCTGGCCGAGATCACTGAAACGCTGGCCGCGCATGACCGTGCGCACCCTGACCGGCCGGCCGCGCCTTTCGCCATGAACCAGATCGTCCACAAGTCGAACGAGCGATTAGAGAGCGACATGGAACTGTGCGTGAAGTACCGGGTGCCGATCTACATCACCTCGCTGGGTGCACGCGAAGACGTCTACGCTGCGGCGCACAGTTATGGCGCGGTGGTGCTGCACGACGTCATCAACAACAAATTTGCCCGCAAGGCGATTGAAAAGGGCGCTGACGGTTTGGTCGCGGTGGCCGCTGGTGCAGGCGGTCATGCGGGTGTCAAAAGCCCATTCGCCCTGATGCAAGAAATCCGCCAATGGTTTGATGGCCCGGTGGCGCTTTCAGGTGCCATTGCCACCGGTGCGGCGGTGCTGGCCGCGCAAGCCATGGGTGCTGACTTTGCCTACATCGGCTCGGCCTTCATTGCCACCGAAGAAGCCCGCGCCGAAGCCGATTACAAGCAAGCCATCGTCGACAGCAATTCAGACGACATCGTCTACAGCAACCTGTTCACCGGCGTCCACGGCAACTACCTGGCTGCGTCAATCCGCGCAGCCGGCATGGACCCAGAGAACCTACCGGAAAGCGATGCCAGCAAGATGGACTTCGGCGGCAACCGGACCAAAGCCTGGAAAGACATTTGGGGATCTGGTCAAGGCATAGGTGCCGTCACCCAAGTGCAAAGCACGGCTGACTTTGTGGCGCAGTTGCAGCGTGAGTACGCAGAGGCGCGCAGTCGCTTGTTGGGCTAGTTATTTGGCTGAAGGGCTTGTGCCATGATGCAAAGCTGCTGACTCTAATTTGGCCAGCCCCTCAGTTCCGCACCGACAAAGGTGCCACCCCATGAGAAGGACGGTGAGATGAGTGAAGTCCGTTACGAAATGCCGGCAACCGCAGAGGCAGCAGTGGCGCTACTGGCCGTCGCCACTGGCCCGGCCAAAGTGCTGTCAGGCGGCACCGACCTGATCATTCAAATGCGCTCTGGGCAGCACACGCCGGCGCTGTTGGTCGATGTCAAAAACATCGCTGAGATGACTTCAATTTCTGCGGAGAACGGTGGCTACCGGATCGGTGCTGCAGTTGCCTGTATGCGGTTGACCGAAGATGCTGCATTTGCCAAAACTTGGCCTGGCGTAGTGGATGCCGTTAACCTGGTCGGCTCGGTACAGGTCCGTGGCCGTGCAACGATCGGCGGCAATGTGTGCAATGCATCTCCGGCAGCCGACAGTGTGCCGGCCATGATTGCGGCGGGTGCGATCGCCAACATCTTGGGGCCTGATGGTTGGCGCACAGTACCTGTCGAGCAGATTGCGTCGGGGCCTGGCAAAACGACACTGGCCAAGGGCGAGATGGTGACGTCGTTTATCTTGCCCCCACGCGCACCGCGATCTGGTGATGCCTATTTGCGCTTCACCCCGCGCTCTGAGATGGACATTGCCGTGGTCGGTGTTGGCATCAACTTGACGCTTGATGAGAGCGGTGTTTGCACACATGCTCGGGTCAGCTTGGGTGCTGTCGCTGCGCGAGCTCTGTTGGCGCCAGCAGCGGCAGCCGCGCTGATCGGTACGCGGGTTGACGCAGCTGCACTTGACCAATTGGCCGCTGCGGCCAGTGCCGCCGCTCAACCGATCGACGACAAGCGCGGAACCAAAGCGTTTCGCATCAAGGTCTCGGGCGTGCTGGCCAAGCGCGCCGCAACAATTGCGCTCGCCAGAGCTATGGGAAATCATTGACATGCCAAAGCACCATGTAACCACCACCATCAACGGCGATGCGCGTGAATTTCTGTGTGAAACCCAGCAGACGTTGCTGACTGTCCTGCGCGACGAATTGGGCATGACCGGCACCAAAGAAGGCTGCGGCACCGGCGATTGTGGTGCCTGCAGCGTGACGCTGGACGGACGCTTGGTCTGCGCCTGCTTGGTGCTGGGCGTTGAAGCGCAAGGCAAGACCATTCAAACCATCGAAGGCATGGCCCAAGGTGAAAGCCTGCATGTGTTGCAACGCAAATTTCTGGAACACGCGGCACTGCAATGCGGCATTTGCACGCCCGGGTTTTTGATTGCTGCCCGCGCGCTGCTCGAGCGCAATCCAGACCCTAGCGAAGCAGAAGTTCGCTTCTGGCTGGCGGGTAACCTGTGCCGCTGCACGGGCTACAACCAAATCATCGAAGCGGTGCTGGATGCCGCACGTGAGATGCGAGGCACCACAACATGCTGATGAAAACAAAACCCGCCGAACGAGCGCTGAAGGTGGTCGGCACCAGCCCAGTTCGGCCAGATGGCGTGCCCAAGGTCACCGGCGCAGCCCAATACGGCGCAGACTACTCGCTACCCGGCATGCTCTGGGCCAGCATCTTGCGGTCACCCCATGCGCACGCCCATATTCGCTCGATTGACTTGTCCAAGGCGCGCGCATTGCCGGGTGTCAAGTGCGTGATCATCGGCAGCGACCTGCCGGAACAAAAATTTGAATACGTCGGCCCGGAGCGTGTGGCGGTCAATTATTGGCACATGACGCGCAACGTGTTGGCGCGGGAAAAAGTGCTGTACGAAGGCCATGCACTGGCCGCTGTTGCCGCCACGACTCAGGCTATCGCTGAGGTGGCTTTGGGACTGATCGAGGTTGAGTACGAGGTGCTGCCCCATGTCATTGACGTGGATGACGCGATGAAGCTCGACGCCCCCTTGCTGTTTTCTGACATGCTCACGCGCGGTGTTGAACCTGCTCCCAGCCGTCCCTCCAATATTTCCAAAAAAGTTGAGTTCAAGATCGGAAATCTTGATTCAGGCTTTGCTTCAGCTGATGAAGTTGTCGAGATGAACTTCAAAACTGCGCCAGTGCATCAGGGGTATATCGAGCCGCACGCGTGCCTCGCGCGCTTTGGCGCAGATGGTCAGGCTGAGCTGTGGTCCTCGAGTCAAGGGCACTTCGTTGTACGGGCTTACACGGCCAAGCTACTCGGCATGGCGATCGGTGATCTGCTGGTGCATCCGGCTGAAATCGGTGGCGGCTTTGGCGGGAAAACCGTCGTCTATGTCGAACCGATTGCTGCCGCCTTGTCGCGCAAGACCGGCCATCCCGTCAAGCTCATGATGAGCCGTGAAGACGTTTTCAGGGCCAGTGGCCCGACCTCCGGCTCGTCTATGACCGTGAAGATAGGCGTCAAAAAAGACGGCACGATGGTGGCTGCCGACGGGTTGTTCAAATTTCAGGCGGGTGCTTTTCCTGGTTCACCTGTGATGAACGCGGCTATCTGCGCTTTTTCTCCGTATGTCATTCCAAACGTACGCACGGTCGGCTTTGACGTCGTCAGCAACCGACCCAAGGTCGCAGCGTACCGTGCCCCCGGATCACCGATCTCTGCGTTTGCCGTCGAGAGTGTTCTTGATGTCTTGGCCGCCAAGATCGGCATGGACCCGTTGCAACTCAGGCTCAAGAACGCGGTTCAAACCGGCTCGCCAACAGTGCAGGGTGCACAGCACACGCACGATGGCTTTGCCGAAACGATTCAGGCCTTGGTCGATCATCCCGGTTATAGCGCACCGATTGGCAAGAACCAAGGCCGTGGCGTGGCCTCTGGCTTTTGGTTCAACGGTGGCGGTGAATCGAGCGCCACCCTGCACATCAACGAAGACGGCTCTGTTTCTTTAGCCACCGGCAGCATGGACGTCGGTGGTTCACGGGCATCGATGGCCTTGATGGCGGCCGAGACCTTGGGTGTGCCCTACGACAAAGTACGCTCCATCGTGGCCGACACCGCCTCGATTGGTTACACCCACGTCACAGGCGGTTCACGCGTCACCTTTGCAACCGGTATCGCAGTGGTCGATGCCTGTAAAAAAATTATCGACAACCTGCGCTCGCGAGCTGCTTTGATGTGGAAAACAGACATTGAAAACGTGATTTGGGAAGATGGCTATGCCAAGGTCCTAAACAGTAACGTTGGCGATTTTGAGCCGCTGTCGCTCAAAGCCATCGCCGCTCAGCGGGCATTCACCGGTGGTCCGATTGCGACCGAAGCTGCGGTCAACGCCAGCGGTCATGCACCAGGATTCTCAACGCAGTTCTGCGATGTCGAAGTCGACCCCGAAACCGGCGCGGTCAAGATCCTGCGCTTTGTTGCCGCTCAAGACGTGGGTCGCGCCATCCACCGGCGCTATGTTGAAGGCCAGATGCATGGTGGCGTGGTGCAAGGGATTGGCTGGGCGCTGAATGAGGAGTACATCTACAACTCGGACGGGCGCCTTGCCAATGCGGGCTTCTTAGATTACCGCATGCCAGTGGCCTCAGATTTACCCATGATTGAAACCGTGATCGTCGAAGTGCCCAACCCCAGCCATCCGTTTGGCGTGAAGGGGGCGGGCGAGGTCAGCATCGTGCCGGCGATGGCTGCTATTGCCAATGCGATTGCAGATGCCGTGGGAAGGCGCATGACCGAGTTGCCGATGTCGCCGCCCAAGGTGTTGGCGGCCATCGACACGCCTGTCACGCATTAGCGTGGACTGACTTAAAACAAGACAACGCCGCGAATCGACTCGCCGCTTTTCATCAGCTCAAAGCCTTTGTTGATGTCTTCCAGCGGCATGGTGTGGGTGATCAGGTCGTCGATGTTGATCTTGCCTTCCATGTACCAGTCGACGATCTTTGGCACGTCGGTGCGACCGCGCGCGCCGCCAAAGGCCGAGCCTTCCCATTTGCGACCGGTCACCAACTGGAACGGACGGGTTGAGATTTCGGCACCGGCTTCGGCCACGCCGATGATGATGCTGCGGCCCCAGCCCTTGTGTGTGCATTCGAGCGCCTGACGCATCACTTGGGTGTTGCCGATGCACTCGAAGCTGTAGTCAGCGCCGCCGTCGGTCAGCTGCACGATGGCGTCAACCAAATTACCGCCGGCCGCTTCAATGGCTTTGGGGTTCAAGAAGTGGGTCATGCCGAATTTGCGGGCCATGGCTTCGCGCTCGGGGTTCAGGTCCACGCCGATGATCTTGTCGGCGCCGACCATCTTGGCACCTTGAATCACGTTCAGGCCAATGCCGCCCAAACCAAAGACAACGACGTTGGCGCCGGCTTCGACCTTGGCCGTGAACAGCACGGCACCGATGCCGGTGGTGACGCCGCAGCCGATGTAGCAGACCTTGTCAAAGGGCGCATCCTTGCGAATTTTGGCCAGCGAGATTTCGGGCGCGACGGTGTAGTTGCTGAAGGTCGAGGTGCCCATGTAATGGAAGATCGGTTGGCCGTCCAGGCTGAAGCGGCTGGTGGCGTCGGGCATCAAGCCCTTGCCTTGCGTGCCGCGAATCAGCTGGCACAAATTGGTCTTGCGCGACAGGCAGTACTTGCACTGGCGGCACTCCGGTGTGTAGAGCGGAATGACGTGGTCGCCTTTTTGCAGCGAGGTCACGCCCGGCCCAACGTCGACCACAATACCGGCGCCTTCATGGCCCAAAATCGCGGGAAAAATGCCTTCCGGGTCCGCACCTGAGAGCGTGTAGTAGTCGGTATGGCAAATGCCGGTGGCCTTGATCTCGATCAGCACCTCACCAAACTTTGGGCCTTGCAGGTCTACGGTTTCAATGGTGAGCGGTTGGCCTGATTTCCAAGCGACGGCAGCTTTTGTTTTCATGTGATCGGGTGCAGTAAGGTAAAGGAACACGACTATAGGGCAGACCTCCGCCCTATGTCGTCACCGCTGACCGTTGCAGCCTTGAAGCAAGGTCTTTCGCGCGACTGCCGAGCGGGTCGGCAGATCAGGCGCTAAAGAAATTCTTCAGCTTGTCGGTCCAGCCTTCTTCGGTGGGGGAGTGCTTGGCGCCGCCTTTTTTCAGCGACTCTTCCAATTCCTTCAGCAGCTTGCGCTGGTGCTCGCTCAACTTGACCGGTGTTTCGACAGCGATGTGGCAGTACAGGTCGCCCGGGTAGCTGGAGCGCACGCCTTTGATGCCTTTGCCGCGCAGACGAAACTGCTTGCCCGCTTGAGTTCCTTCAGGAATGTCGATGGCGGCTTTGCCTGAGAGCGTCGGCACTTCGATCTCACCGCCGAGCGACGCCCGCGGAAAGCTGATGGGCACGACGCAATGCAGGTCGTCGCCTTCGCGCTCAAAAATCTCGTGCTTCTTGAGGCGAATTTCAATGTACAGGTCGCCGGGTGGGCCGCCATTGGTGCCGGGCTCGCCGTTGCCGGTGGAGCGAATGCGCATGCCGTCGTCAATGCCGCCAGGAATTTTGACTTCGAGGGTCTTGTTGGTTTTGGTCTTGCCAACGCCGTGGCAAGCCACGCAGGGTTCTGGAATGAGTTTGCCGGTGCCTTTGCACTGTGGGCAGTTTTGCTGGACGCTGAAAAAGCCTTGGCGCATTTGCACCACGCCGTGGCCGTGGCAGGTGGTGCAGGTCGCGACCTTGGTGCCGGGTTTGGCGCCGCTGCCTTGGCAGGTGCGGCAGTCGTCCCAGCTCGGAATGCGAATTTGCGCGTCTTTGCCGCCAGCGGCTTCTTCGAGGGTGACTTCCATCGCGTAGCTGAGATCGCCACCGCGAAAGGCCTGACGACCAGCACGTTGCTGGTTGCGACCGCCCATCACGTCGCCAAAAATATCGCCGAAGGCTTCAGCGAAACCGCCAAAACCTTCCGGTCCACCGCCGCCACCGCCACCGCCCCGATTCGGGTCGACGCCGGCGTGGCCATACTGGTCGTAGGCCGCACGCTTGTTGCCGTCAGACAGCATCTCATAGGCTTCTTTGGCTTCTTTGAATTTCTCTTCAGAAGCCTTGGAGCCGTCACCCTGATTGCGGTCAGGGTGATGCTTCATCGCGAGTTTGCGATATGCTTTTTTGATGTCCTCATCGCTGGCGTTTTTGGCTACACCCAGCGTGTCGTAATAATCTTTTTTGGCCATGAAACTGCGTATTCAGTGAAATTAATTCGGGGTATCCGGAAGCAGGAAAGCGGAATCAAGGGCTGCGCCCGGATTCCGCTTTGAGCCAAAGGGCCGAGGCCCGAAGCAAGGTTTAACCCTTTTTGACTTCTTTGACTTCGGCGTCAACCACATTATCGTCGGCCGCCTTGGCGTCATTGCCCGCGGCACCGGCTGCGCCGCCAGGACCCGCTGCTGCGGTTTGCTCCGCTTGGCTGGCTTGCATGTCGGCGTACATCTTCTCACCCAACTTTTGGCTGGCTTCCATCAAGGCAGCATTTTTGCTTTCAATGGCGGCTTTGTCTTCACCTTTGAGCGCCTCTTCCATGTCGCTGATGGCGGTTTCGATTTTCTCTTTCTCGCCAGCATCCAGCTTGTCGCCGTACTCGACCAAAGACTTGCGCACGCTGTGCACCATCGCCTCAGCGTTGTTCTTGGCTTGAACAAACTCGACTTTTTCTTTGTCGGACGCTGCATTGAGTTCAGCGTCTTTCACCATCTGCTGGATCTCAGCTTCGGTCAAACCTGAGTTGGCCTTGATGGTGATCTTGTTTTCTTTGCCGGTGCCTTTGTCTTTGGCGCCGACGTGCAAGATGCCATTGGCGTCGATGTCAAACGACACTTCAATCTGTGGCGTGCCACGCGATGCTGGTGGAATGCCTTCGAGGTTGAATTCGCCCAGGCCTTTGTTGCCAGAAGCGATCTCGCGCTCACCTTGAAACACTTTGATCGTCACCGCGGGCTGGTTGTCTTCAGCGGTCGAGAAGGTCTGCGCAAACTTGGTCGGGATAGTCGTGTTCTTCTTGATCATCTTGGTCATGACACCGCCCATGGTTTCGATACCCAAGGACAACGGTGTCACGTCCAACAGCAAGACGTCGGTGCGGTCACCCGACAAGACTTGGCCCTGAATGGCAGCGCCAACGGCGACGGCTTCGTCAGGGTTGACGTCTTTGCGTGGCTCACGGCCGAAGAATTCTTTGACCTTCTCTTGGACTTTTGGCATGCGGGTCATGCCGCCAACCAGAATCACGTCGTGAATAGCGCTGACGTCGATGCCGGCATCTTTGACAGCCATGCGGCAAGGTGCGATCGTGCGTTCGATCAACTCGTCAACCAGGCTTTCCAGCTTGGCGCGTGTCATCTTGATATTCAGGTGTTTAGGGCCCGATGCGTCAGCGGTGATGTAAGGCAGGTTGATGTCGGTCTGGGCGCTGCTCGACAGTTCGATTTTGGCTTTTTCAGCGGCTTCTTTCAGGCGCTGCAGAGCCAGCACGTCGCTTTTCAGGTTGACGCCGGATTCTTTCTTGAACTCGTCGATGATGAAGTCGATGATGCGCTGGTCGAAGTCTTCGCCGCCCAAGAAGGTGTCGCCATTGGTCGACAACACTTCAAATTGTTTTTCGCCGTCGACGTCGGCAATTTCGATGATGGAAATGTCAAAAGTGCCGCCGCCCAAGTCATACACAGCGATCTTGCGATCGCCTTTTTCTTGTTTGTCGAGGCCAAAGGCCAAGGCAGCTGCCGTTGGCTCATTGATGATGCGCTTGACGTCCAAACCGGCAATCCGGCCAGCGTCTTTGGTGGCTTGACGTTGCGCGTCATTGAAGTAGGCTGGCACGGTGATGACCGCTTCGGTGACCGCTTCGCCCAGATAGTCTTCGGCGGTTTTCTTCATCTTGCGCAAGATGTCGGCACTGACCTGTTGAGCCGAAAGTTGCTTGTCGTGCACTTGCACCCAAGCGTCACCGTTGTCGGCGGCCACAATTTTGTAAGGCATCAGATCGATGTCTTTTTGCACTTCTTTTTCGGCGAACTTGCGACCGATCAGACGCTTGACAGCGTACAGCGTGTTGCGTGGGTTAGTCACTGCTTGGCGCTTGGCCGAAGCGCCGACCAGCACGTCGCCGCCTTCTTGGTAAGCGACGATTGACGGCGTCGTGCGCGCGCCTTCAGAGTTTTCAATGACGCGGGGCGTGTTGCCCTCCATGACGGAAACGCAGCTGTTGGTGGTTCCGAGGTCAATGCCGATGATTCTTCCCATGATGCTCAACTCCTGTTATTTTTAATCGATGTTGCCGTCAGAAGGCCCCAAGGTTGGGGTCTGCATATCTGGCGAAGTAACTGCTTGTTTGATGCTACGAATCTGACTTAAGGTTAAGTACTGAAACTTCAAGACCCAGTGGGTATGCTTATTTTTGTGCGCTGATTTTCAGCGTCTGTTCATTTAGGCGCTGCCACCGTGACCAGTGCAGGGCGTAGCACGCGGTCAGCGATGAGGTAGCCCTTTTGCAAGACCATGACAACCGTGTTGGCCTCTTGCGTGGACTCAGCCGGCAGCGGCACCATGCTGATGGCTTGGTGCTGGTGCGGATCGAACTTGGTGCCGGCAGCCGGGTCGATGGCCATCACGCGGTTGCGCTCCAGCGCGCTCTTGAGCTGTTTCAGCGTGGCTTCTGTGCCTTCGCGGATTTGCTCGGCATTGGCTTCTTTGAGCTGCAGACCGGCCTCAAGGCTGTCGGCAACCGGCAGCAGACTTTCGGCAAAGCTCTCAAGCGCAAACTTGCGGGCCTTCGAGATTTCTTCATCAGCCCGGCGTCTGGCGTTTTCTGCTTCGGCTTTGGCCCGCAAATAGCTGTCGGCCAATTCTGTATTTTTAGCTTGCAAGGCCAGAATTTCGGCTTGCAAACCAGGCAGTGCCTCCATGGCATCGACTTCATTGGCTGCTTGCGCCGCTTCGATTTCTTCCGGGCTAGGGGCGCCGGTCAGAGTTTGATTTTGTTCAGGTGAGTTTTTTTGTTGCATTGGAACTTGATGAGAAATGCGGTCAGATAATGCGATCAAGGATGGCACTTGGGGCTGCCAAGACCTTTTTCAAGACAAGGGATTTATAAAAGCAAAAGTACCGCTGGGTCCAGGTCTACTTGGCTGGTTGGATGGGGGTGGCGGTTTTTGCTTGGCCGGCAGACCACTTGCTGGCAAAGGCGGGCAGCTCGTTCAGGCGTTTCAGCAGATCTGCACCTGTGGTCGTTAGGATATAGCCGTTGCCGTCATGGTGCAGCAGGCCGGCTGTTCGCAGCTCTTTGATGCGGGTGTTCAGGGTGTTTGGGGTGATGTGGCCGATGCTGTCTTGCAGCAGGCGAAAAGTCTGTGGGTGGCCGTTTTTGAGAGCCCACAAAACACGCAGCGCATAGCGCGCTTCTAACAACTCCAGCAGTTGAGCAACCGCCGCGCTTTCCTTCGCACTCATTGAGCCATTCCTCTTGTCGACTTTTTTGAATTTCCGTAGCTTCAATGAGCGCACGCTTGGATCATTAATATAACGCAGATTGCTTGATTCGAATGCATACCGCTACTGGATTTATAGCTTAAGGGCTAATGATTTCGAGGCCTTCAGGTGAATCTCCCGATTGACATTTTGAAGTTGTCAAATTAACTCGGCAAATCATGGCTGCATCGTGTGCAGGTTATTGCCTTTTTGTAGGCGCTCCCGACTGTTCGATAAATGCGTACGCATGGCGGTCCGGGCCGCCTCGACATCTTGCTGTTGAATCGCTTCATAGATATTTTCGTGCTCTAAATGGACTCGCTGCAAATATTTCAGCCGACCTTCAGGTGCGTTCAGCGTGGTGTTGACCCGGGTGCGCGGAATGATCATGGTGCCGAGGTAGGTCATCAGGTCGGCAAAGTGGCGGTTGCCGGTTGAGTGAGCCACTTCCATGTGGAACTGGAAGTCAGGCGGGACGGCATCGGAATCTTGTTGAATCGACACTTTGAAGGCGTCCAGGGCGGCCTTCATCGCCAATAGGTTCTCGGCTGTTCGGCGCAGCGCTGCCAATCCAGCGGTTTCGGTCTCTAAGCTGATGCGCAACTCCAGCACTGAAATCACATCGGCGATCGTGGTGAAATCTTCAGCGGCGATTTTGAAGTTGCCAGGGTCTTGCGGAGCCAGTACAAAGGTGCCGATGCCATGTCTGGTTTCAACCAGTCCGGATGCCTGCAACTTTGAAATAGCTTCACGCACGACCGTCCGACTGACCCCGAAATGACTCATGATTTCGGCTTCGGTCGGCAGCTTGGTGCCGGGCTGCAGTTGGCCTTCTCGAATGCTGCCCGCCAAACTGTCGACAACTTCAGTGACCAAGCCTCGCGGTCTGCGCGGCGCACCTAGATCTTGGAGGGCAAACGCGGCCATACCGTTGTCAGGGGGTGTTAGGGTTTGTGGGGGCTGCATCAATGGAAGATTAATATTAAATTACGATTGTCTGGTTGGCTTATGTCGGACAACTTATGACTGATGTCCGTACTTGCAAGACTTTATCAAAGTCTCATGAAAAGTCTAGTTGATTGGCCAATTTAGGCCTCAGAACAAAGAGTGAGTGCCACTTCTCATGAAAAAGCGACACATTTAATGTGTGCTACCCAATTAACCTTCAAAGGACAAAGCCACCATATGACTCAAACTGTTCCATACCAATCATTTCCCAATAGTTTTAAACGTGATTTGTTGGCGGGTAAAAAACTCATCGGCTGCTGGTCGTCTTTGGCCAGTCCCATCACGGCAGAGGTGCTGGGGCTGGCGGGTTTTGACTGGATTTTGTTGGACGGCGAGCATTCGCCAAACGATGTCAGTACCTTTATTCCGCAGCTGATGGCGCTCAAAGACAGCCCGACAGCACCCATCGTACGGCCGTCTTGCAACAGCGCTGTCGAACTCAAAAGACTGCTGGATGCGGGTTTCTATAACTTTCTGGTGCCCTTCGTTGAAAGCGCGGAAGAGGCGCGCAGTGCGGTCTCTGCCACGCGTTATCCACCGCAAGGCATTCGCGGTGTAGCCGTATCACAGCGTAGCAATCGATATGGCTCCATCCCTGATTATTTGAAATCTATCAACGACCACATCTGCGTGATGGTGCAAATCGAGAGTCTGGCGGGTGTAGCTGCGGTCAAAGAGATTGCGGCCATAGACGGCATTGACTCCATCTTCGTCGGCCCTTCAGATTTGGCCGCTGCGCTGGGGCATCTGGGCAATTCGTCACACCCCGAAGTGCAGGCCGTGATTGCTCAGGTGTTTGCCGATGTCAAGGCCGCCGGAAAACCGGTCGGAATTCTGGCGCCATTGGAGGCGCAAGCACGTCACTACATATCGTTGGGCGCAACCTTTGTGGGCGTCGGCAGTGACCTCGGGACTTTCCGTAGCGCTACGCAAGCCTTGTGCGATCGCTATCGCGACTGATTACAACCATTTCACGAATTTTTGAACTGACACAGGAGTATTGAAATGAGCAAACTTGGATTCATTGGCTTGGGCATCATGGGTGCACCCATGGCCGCGCATTTGATCAAGGCTGGGCATGAGGTTTTCCTCAATACCCGCAGCAAAATACCGGCCGACCTGCTCACCGGCAGCGCCACTGCCTGTGCCTCGCCGCGTGAAGTGGCTGAACGCGCGGACATTATTTTCATGATGCTGCCCGACACACCGGATGTCGATAAAGTGCTGTTTGGTGACAACGGTGTGGCCGCCGGAGTGTCCAAAGGCAAGACGGTGGTCGACATGAGCTCGATCTCACCGATGGACACCAAGACCTTTGCGCAAAAGATCAATGCGCTGGGTGCTGACTATCTGGACGCACCTGTTTCGGGTGGCGAAGTGGGTGCCAAGGCGGCGAGCCTGACCATCATGGTCGGCGGGCCCGATGCGGTGTTCGAACGCGTTAAGCCGCTGTTTGAGCTGATGGGTAAAAACATCACGCTGGTCGGTGGCAACGGCGACGGCCAGACTTGCAAGGTGGCGAATCAAATCATCGTGGCGCTGAACATCGCTGCCGTTGGCGAAGCCCTGTTGTTTGCCAGCAAGGCCGGCGCGGACCCGGCCAAAGTGCGACAAGCCTTGATGGGTGGTTTTGCCGCCTCACGCATTTTGGAAGTGCACGGTGAGCGCATGATCAAACGGACGTTTGCACCGGGCTTTCGCATTGGCCTGCATCAAAAAGACTTGAGCTTGGCCTTGAACGGTGCGCGGGCTTTGGGTGTGGCGCTGCCGCAAACCGCCGGTGCGGCGCAACTGATGCAAGCCTGCAGTGCCAATGGCATGCAGGACTTG
>CANFZL010000040.1 GCA_947451205.1 Comamonadaceae bacterium | reverse complement strand
TTCCCGAAGCGCTTGTTGGTGGTCGGCGGTGGCTACATCGCCTGCGAATTCGCCTCGATCTTCAACGGTTTAGGCGCCCAAGTGACGCAGCTGTACCGCGGCGCCCAAGTGCTGCGCGGTTTTGACGACGATGTGCGCAGCTTCATCGCAGCCGAGATGTTGAAAGCTGGCGTTGACTTGCGGCTGAATGCAGACGTGACTAACATCACGCGCACCCCCAGCGACACCAAAAATATTGGCCCACTTTGGGTCCATCTGACGGATGGCAGCGCCCTTGAAGTTGACGCCGTACTCTACGCCACCGGCCGCGTGCCGAATGTAAAAGGGATTGGTTTAGAGACTCTGGGCGTGGTACAAAAAGACGATGGTGCTATTCAAGTCAACGCGCACTACCAGACCTCGGTGCCGAACATTTATGCCGTCGGCGATGTCACCGCGCGCATTCAACTCACGCCGGTCGCACTGGGTGAGGCGATGGTGGTGGTCGATCATTTGCTCGGGCCTGCACCTGGCAAAGCGCCGCGTTCCATGAGCTACGACTTCATTCCCACCGCCGTTTTCACGCACCCGAACATTGGCACGGTGGGTTTTTCCGAGGCCGATGCACGTGCGCAGTTCGGGCAAATCAGTGTTTACAAAAGCGAGTTCAAAGCGCTCAAACACACGCTCAGCGGCAGCACGGAACGAACCTTCATGAAGCTGTTGGTCGACGACGCCTCTGACCGCGTGGTCGGCCTGCACATGGTCGGTGCCGAGGCCGGTGAAATCGTCCAAGGCTTTGCTGTCGCCATGAAAGCCGGCGCCACCAAAGCGGTGTTTGACAGCACCATCGGCATTCACCCGACAGCCGCTGAAGAATTCGTCACCATGCGCGAACCCGTGAAAGCTTGATGTCATGAAACCCATGCCTTACCTGTCGACTTACATCGCGCCCGCCCGCTACACCGACCCGCTGGCGGCACTGGCCCAAGTGCGGCTGATTTACGACCAACAAATCGCCCATTTGCGTGACTGCATGCAGCGCTACGTGGCAGGTGAAACGCTGCCAGGCAAGGTGCGCGCCTGCTATCCGTTTGTGCGCATTCGCACCGAAACAGTGGCCCGCGCGACGCTGGAAATGCCCGACATCACGCAGCTGAGTTATGGCTTTGTGGCGGGACCCGGCACCTTCGACACAACGCTCACGCGGCCCGACCTGTACGCCACTTACTACCTTGAACAGTTTCGGCTGCTGCTGGAAAATCATTCCGTCGAACTCGAAATTGGCATCAGCACACAGCCAATTCCGGTGCACTTCTCATTTGCAGAGCATGACCACATCGAAGGCCATTTGAGCGCCGAGCGACGCATGTTGATGCGCGACGCTTTTGACCTGCCCGACCTCGCCGCGATGGACGACGGCATTGCCAACGGCACCTATGAAGCGAAAGCCGGCGAGTCGCAACCGCTGGCGCTGTTCACGGCGGCGCGGGTCGACTATTCGCTGCAGCGCCTGCGCCACTACACCGGCACTTCGCCAGACTGGTTTCAGAACTACGTGCTGTTCACCAACTACCAGTTTTACATCGACGAGTTTGTACGACTCGGCCATGAAGAAATGAGCCGCCCGGACAGCCCTTTTGTCGCCTTTGTTGAGCCCGGCAACGTCGTCACGCGGCGCAACGGTCTGCCAGCTGTGGCCGGAGACGAGCTCGGCGCAGCACCGCCGCGCTTGCCGCAAATGCCGGGCTACCACTTGCTGCGCGCCGACCGTTCAGGCATCAGCATGGTCAACATCGGTGTCGGCCCGGCCAATGCTAAAAACATCACCGACCACATCGCCGTGCTGCGTCCACACGCCTGGATCATGCTCGGCCATTGCGCCGGCTTGCGCAGCAGCCAGCAGCTGGGCGACTACGTGTTAGCCCACGGCTATGTGCGTGAAGACCATGTGCTCGACGAAGAGTTGCCGCTGTGGGTCCCGATTCCGGCGCTGGCCGAAATTCAAATGGCCTTGCAGCAAGCGGTTGAAGACGTGACGAATTTGCAAGGGCAAGAGCTGAAACGCATCATGCGCACCGGCACCGTGGCCAGCACCGACAACCGGAACTGGGAACTGCTGCCGGGCAACCAACCGCAACGCCGATTCAGCCAAAGCCGGGCCGTCGCGCTCGACATGGAAAGCGCCACGATTGCCGCCAACGGCTTTCGCTTTCGGGTGCCCTACGGCACGCTGCTGTGCGTCAGTGACAAGCCCTTGCACGGCGAGATCAAGCTGCCGGGCATGGCGAACCACTTTTACCGCGAGCGCGTCGACCAGCATTTGCGCATCGGCATTCGAGCGCTTGAATTGCTGCGTGTGGGTGGCAGCAATCAGTTGCACAGCCGCAAGTTGCGCAGCTTTTCAGAGGTCGCGTTTCAATGACTTGAATTCTTGGCGCAGGCGATCTCAGGTGACCAGATTGCGCATAGTCTGGCCTTGCAATCGGCGCCCAAGGTTATCCAGAAACACCTCTTCCACACGCGCTGCATTGGCATCCGAAAACCCGGCGCTGTGGGGTGAGGCAATCACGTTAGGCATGTCCCACAGCGGCGACTGCGCCGGCAAAGGTTCATGCGCAAAGACATCCAGATAAGCCCCGGCAACTCGGCCGTTGTGAAGCGCTTCAATCAGCGCCGGCTCGTCGATCACCTCTCCACGCGCCACGTTGGCGACGTGCGCACCAGCTGGCAGCAAAGCCAATGCGCTGGCGCTGATGAGTCCGCGAGTGCGGTCTGTCAGCGGACAAGCCAGCAGCAGCCAGTCGGCCCGCGGCAGCACGCTGTGAATGGCTTCATAAGCGACGGTTTGAATGCCCTCGCCCGCCGGTGTGGCGCTGCTGCGCACCACCACCACGCGCAGCCCCAGCAAGCGCAGCACTGCGCCGAGTTGCTGACCGATGCCGCCCCAACCGACAATGACAGCCGTTTGCCCGCCCAGGTCGCGTGGCAAACCGGTTTTGATCAGCGGTGCCCAGACATGCGCCCGCTGTGCAGCCATGAGTTGCGGCAAGCGTCTGGCCAAAGCCAACACGCCGACCAACGCTGACTGCGCCACCACACCGGCATTGCTACCGGCCGAGGAGCTGAGCGCCACGCCCCGCGCCAACAAACTCACATACACAGGCCGATCGGCTCCAGCTGAATGCAGTTGCACCCACGCCAAGCTGGGCGCGTTCGTCAGCAAATCGTAAAAGTGCTGGGTCGCCGGCAGCACCGCCTGCTTGGTAGACAGCCCAGTCACATCGCGCGAGACAAAGGCGATGTCAAAGTCAGCCGGTGCCTGTGCCGGACTGAGCAAGACATGTGCAGCCGTGCCTAGCTTTTCAGTTAAACGCGGGCCCAGCGCAGCGCGCGCTACATCAGACAGCAAGATGCGCAAGGGACTGCTTGCTGTGCTCATTCAGCGGCAGCGCCAGATGACTCGACGACAGCTTTCCATTTCACGTATTCGCTTTGTGTGAACTTCGCGTATTGTGCGGCGGAGCCACCGACAGGGTCTGCGCCTTCACGGATCATTTGCGCTTCAAGTTGCGGCAAGATGTCGTTGACGTTTTTGTTCAGCGTGGCGATCACCGATGCTGGTGTACCTTTAGGTGCGAAGAAGCCGAACCAAGAACCGGCCTCAAAACCCGGCAAACCTTTTTCTGCCACGGTCGGCACGCCTGGCAACGATCGTGAAGGCTTCAGGCTAGAGACTGCCAGCGCCCGCAGCTTGCCGGCCTTGATTTGCTGAATCACAGAGGGAATGGTGGCGAACATGAACTGCAAGCGGCCAGCCAGCAAATCGTTCAATGCATTGGCACCTTTGTAAGGTACATGGAGTGTCTCTACGCCGAGCCGCTGACTCAACATATAGCTAGACAAATGCGACGACGTACCGACGCCCGTGGAGCCGTAATTCAACTTACCGGGATTGGCCTTGACGTACGCCAAAAACTCTTCAAAGGTCTTGGCTGGCACTGATGGATGGACCACCAACACGTTCGGCACATCGGCGATCTGGACCACGGGCACCAAGTCTTTCAAGGGGTCGTAAGACAGGTTTTTATAAAGCGTTTGGTTGATGGCGATAGGCCCGACCGAACCGACCAGCAGTGTGTAGCCATCGGGGGTGGCTCGCACCACATTTTCAGTGCCGATATTGCCGCCGCCACCGGGCCGGTTGTCGATGATGAACGGTTGCTTGAGCCGCTCTGCCAGCGCTTGGCCGACCGAACGCGCCAGCATGTCGGTGGTGCCGCCGGCTGTGAAAGCCACCACCACACGCACCGGCTTGGCCGGGTAGTCTTGGGCAATGGCTGCGCCTGTAGTTAATAGCAGGCCGATCAGAATGGCCGCGAGAGGACGTAAAAGGGAGACGCGGGGAAGGTGTGAGGTTGCGATAAACATGCGCATGGCATTTGTCTCCAGAGGGGTCTATAAAGTGATGAAGCCTCTTGATGGGCCACTTAGGGGATGAGCGCTGAAGAAACGACAATCCACGAGCTTGCAGCGCAGGCCCAGAACAACGCGTCTCAACGCGGCAAAAAAATCAAGTGCGGTAGCTAGCGTCCATACGGTCTAACTTACGCAGCAAGCCCGGCCACTCCATCACGCCATAAGGGCGACGGGTGCTGGGCTGGTAGTTGTTCCAAGTGTCTTCAAGTACCGGTTGCGAGACAGGCGACAGAGGTGAGTTGCATGCCATGGCTGCGAGCTGTGAACGGCAGGCCAACTCGAGACGGTGCATCCAGTTGAAGGCTTCCCCGATGGTCCGACCGACGGTGAGCGCGCCATGGTTGCGCAAGATCAGCGCTTCGCCGTTGCCGAGGTCGCGCACCAGCGATTCTTGTTCCTCGAGGTTGAGCACCACGCCGTAGTAGTCGTGGTAGCTGACCTTCAAAAACCGCATCGCCGTTTGCGTGATGGGCAGCAAGCCACATTCAAGCGAAGACACCGCCATTGAGGCCCAGCTGTGGGTGTGGATCACGCAAGCCACTTCCGGGCGGGCTTCGTGCACAGCGCTGTGGATCACGTAGCCGGCTTTGTTGATGCCGTAGTTCAAATCGCCAAAATCCGGCTGCGCCAAGATCTTGCCGTGATGGTCAATTTTGATCAGGCTGGACGCGGTGATTTCTTCATACATCATGCCGTAAGCATTGATCAGGAAAGCGCCATCTTCGTCCGGCACGCGGGCAGAGATATGGTTCGCCATCATGTCGGCCATGCCGTAATGTTCAACCAGCCGGTAGCAAGCGGCGAGGTCGACCCGCGCTTGCCACTCGGCTTCGCTGCAGCGGTCTTTCATGCTTGAAATTTGCAAACGGTTGGACGTGTTCATGCGTGTCTCCTGATGGTTATAAGAAGTGCCGTGTGCGGGCGCTCAGGCTTCGGGCAGGGCCAAGTTGGTCGGCTGGCGTTTTTCAATGGCAAATTTAAGCAGCGCGGCACTGCGGAAAATACCGTGCGCAAACTTACCGTAGGGCAAAGTCAAAAACAAAGCCATCACGGCGCCCAAATGCACGGCCAGTAGCAAGGCCATGAAAGTGGTGTCGCGCCAAGCCAGCAAGGCCAAGCCCGTCAAGCTCACCCAAAACAACAAGACGATAAAACCACGGTCCATTGGTTTTTGGGCCGCATCACCATGGCTGGGGTGACGACTGAAGTTGAGCCAAAGCAACCCGGCTGGGCCGATCAGCAAACCCATACCACCAACGGTGCCGAGCAAGACCGGCAAGCTGGTGTAGCCGTAAGGCGCATGCCAACCCAACAAGTAGTGATACAGCGTGGCGACCGAGGTGGCTGCAAAACACAGCATGAAGCCATAGAACGTCAGGTGATGAAAGCGCCTGCGCCAGAGCGTGGGGGTGTCGTCGTCATTCGGGCAACCTTCGATGGGCTCGTTGCCGCTGGTCTGATTTGCACCGTCAAGGTACTTCAAACGCAGCGCGGCAGATGTTGCTTCTAGGGCCGCCTCACTCAAGGCGTTGGAGGCTGTGGCCGGTGACACGTCGCGCCAAAAACTGCGCACGCCCAGCCCCAAGGCCAGCACCGCAAACAAGAAGATCGGTGCGAACATCGAGACCAACAAGTTGTGCGGAAAGATGGCGTAAAAGTTACCCGCCAGCGGTTCATGCAATAGCTGACCTTGCGCTTGAATAGCCAACACCAAAAACAGCGCAAGACCACCTGCCAGCGCCAAGGCCACCGTCAAGCCTTGACGCTTGTAGAGAGCACCAAGCGCTGGTGGCCAGGCGTAATCGGCATAGGTCTGGATACGCACCTGGGCCATGGCCTGCGGCACATTGATAGCGAATTCATGCGGCGGCGAATACTGGCAAGCATGCAAACAAGCACCGCAGTTGTGGCACAAATTGGCCAGGTAATGAATGTCGGCCTTGCCGAATTCGAGGTGCCGGGTCATGGCGGGAAACACCGCACAAAAACCTTCGCAGTAGCGGCAGGCATTGCAAATTTGCATTTGCCGGCTGACTTCTGATTCGTTCGCTGTCAGCGACAGATCGCCAGTGGCCAGGGCGCGCGCCTCGCGGGTCAGGGCTTCAAGCTGCTGCATGGTTGTCTTCCGTCAAAGTCGTTGATGTGGTTGTCTTTTCAGCTTGATCAGCCTTCGCTGCTTTGGCCGCTTGGACCCCAGCGATGCGGCCAAAGGCCGTGCCGATGGTCATGCCGACACCTGCGGTGTAGCCCTTGCCCAGTACGTTGCCGGCCATCAGCTCGCCAGCGGCAAACAGGTTCGGGCTGGCTTGCCCGCCAAAGTGCACGGCAGTCGTTTCGTCGGTCTTCATGCCGAGGTAAGTGAAGGTGATGCCAGGCTTGAGGGCGTAGCCGTAAAACGGTGCGGTATCAATCGGCCGCGCCCAATGCGTCTTGGCCGGGCTCAAGCCTTCGGTGTGGCAATCGTCCAGCACAGCGTGGTCAAAAGTTCCGACATGGCAGGCGGCGTTGTAGTCCTGCACGGTGTTGACAAAGGCTTGTTCGTCGAGGCCGAGTTGTCTGGCCAGTTGCTCCAAGGTGTCCGCTTTTTCGCCAGGAAAAACCGGCGGCATGAAACGGCCCACGGACTTGGCGTCGATGATCGAGTAGGCGACTTGCGCGGGTTGATGCGCCACCAAGCGGCCCCAGATCGCATAGCGCTTGGGCCAAAAATCTTCGCCTTCGTCATAAAACCGTTCGGCGTTTTTATTCACCACCACGCCCAGCGACACGCAGTCAACCCGCGTACAAATACCACCGTCGTACAAAGGCGCGCGGGCATCAATGGCGACGCAATGACTCTGGTCCGGCTCGCCAATCGTGTCCGCGCCTTGGTCGATCAAATCGCGCAGCAGCACACCCATGTTGAAGCGCGTGCCGCGAATGGCGAAGTTGTCGGACGGCCATTCTCCGGCGGCGTTCTGGCCCCAGACCTCACGCATCCACTCGAGGTTGGACTCGAAGCCGCCGCTGGCCACCACGCAGGCTCGCGCTTCAATGCGCTGAATGCCGTTGGGGCCGGTCATGTGCGCAGCCACAAAGCGGCCGTCTTGGAGTTCAAGGCGATCCACCGTCGACTCATAACGAACTTCGATGCCGAGTTTTTCAGCGCTGCGGTAGTAAGCGTTCATGAGCGCTTTGCCGCCGCCCATGAAAAATGCATTGGTACGCGACAGGTGCAGCGTGCCGGACAGCGACGGCTGAAAACGCACGCCGTGGTGACGCATCCAGTCGCGGCAATCAGACGACTTGCGAATCGCCAAACGAGCCAGTTTTTCATTGGTCAGACCGCCGGTGACTTTGAGCAAATCCTGCCAAAATTCTTCTTCCGGATAAGCCTCGGTTAGCACATCTTGCGGCGCGTCATGCATGCAGCGCAGATTACGCGTGTGCACCGAGTTGCCACCACGCCACTCCCGCGGTGCGGACTCCAGCACCAACACACTGGCACCCGCCTCGCGCGCCATCAGGGCCGCACACAAGGCGGCATTGCCGCCGCCAATCACCAGAACATCCAGCATTTTCATACTCCTGACTTTATTGATTTTTTATTCAGCCACCAAAACGACATCAGTCGGCGCGAATCTGTGCACGCTTGACGATGTCACTCCACACCTTTTGCTCACCCGCAATAAAGGTTGCAAATTCACTGGCCGGACCGCCACCGCCGATGGCGTTGTCGGTCGCAAAACGGGAGGTCACTGCCGACGATTTGAGTGCCTTCAGAGACTCCTCCTGCAAGCGCTTCAAAATATCGGGCGGGGTCCCGGCTGGGGCCAACATGCCATACCACTGAGAGGTCTCAAAATTCTTGAAGCCCAGCTCGGCCACGGTGGGCACATCAGGCAGACTGGAAATGCGTTGGGCAGTGCCAACCGCAATGGGGCGCAACTTGCCCGACTTGATGTAAGCGCTCAGCGCCGGCAAACCTGCCGATGAGGCCTGCGTGCGACCCGCGAGCAGATCCGTCAGCTGTGGTCCGGTGCCGCGGTAAGGGATGTGCGTGATGAACATGCCCGTGACCAGTTTGAGGTATTCCATGGCCAGATGACCGGCGCTGGCGTTGCCAGCCGATCCATAGTTCAGCTGACCAGGATGCGTCTTCACGTGAGCCACGAATTCTTTGAAATTTTGAGCCGGTACGTCCGGATGAATCACAAAAACATTCGGTACTTTCGCCAACAGGGTCACCGGCACGAAGTCTTTGTTGACGTCGTAGGGCTGGTTTTTAAGCATGTACGGATTGACTGCCAGCGTACCCACATGGCCGAGGATGATGGTGTGGCCGTCGGGCGCCGCTCTGGCGACTTCTTGCATGGCGGTGACACCCGCGCCACCGGGTTTGTTTTCAATGTAGACCGATTGCCCGAGCTGTTTGGTGAGTTCCGCTGCCACTGAACGGGCGACGATTTCTGAGGTGCCACCGGGCGCGAATGGCACGACGAAGCGGATCGCTTTGGACGGCCAGGCAGGCTGTGCCCTCACGCTGGGCAAGGCCAGGCTGGCAACACCAAGGCCAGCGGCTTGGAGCACGCTACGGCGTGAGAGTCGGGATTCAATCATGGGTGTGTCCTGTGTCATGCGAGGGTAGATCTGCTCAACCTTAGCGGGCAGCGAGCGCACGCGTAAGAGGATTTCCCCTGCTAAAACGGCAATTTTGCCGGCCAGTTGGGCCTGATTAGGCCCAAACATGACGTCGGGGTTGACTTTTCTTCACTTAAATTTGATCAATCTGCGAACTTTAGGGCAAGCACAGCAAGTCTGAAAGCAGGCCAACAACATGGGGCCATCACGATTTGTGATGGCAGTTCCCTCAACGGATCAGACGAGCCCCGACCCAGCGGCCTGAAATCACGGCTTCACGCGCGCAATCTGCCAGCACCACGCGCGCGGCCAGACCGGCCGGCGAGAGTTCGTCGTCAGACAAGCTGCACAGCGCCGTCGCCCGCCGCGCCAGCGTGTCACTGATCTCGGTGAGCTTGAAGCGTTGCGCCGCATCGGCATATCGCCCGACGGCCGCCCACGGCTGCACGGTACAACCCAAACCACTGTCCACCGCGTCCATGAGCATGGCCAGCGAGTCGATTTCGGCGATCACGTTGGGCTTGCACTTGGCCCGCGCAAAAGCACTTTCCAAGGTGCTGCGCAAACCGTGCGAGCCGGTCGGCAAGATCAGCGGCAAACCGGCCAGTTGCGCCACACTCATGCGCTTGGGTGTCTTGACGGATGTAGCCGCATCCGGCTGCCGCGATTCAATCAAAAAGAGTTTTTCTTCCAGCAGCGGCATCACGCTCCAGCGCCGTCCGGCCTGGCTGTCAAACAGGATGGCCAAGTCGAGCTGGCGCGCATTTAGCATGGCCGTCAGGTGGCCTGAGAGGCTTTCAACCACATGCAAGCGAACGTCGGGATAGCGTTCCCGCATGGCGCGCAGCAGCGGCAGACCCAGCACTGCAGCGGTGGTCGGCGCCATGCCGACGCTGACGCTGCCCGACAGCCGCGACTCTTGCGCCGAGCGCACCGCCTGCTCAGCATGCCGCAGCACCAGTTGCGCCTCCCTGAAAAAAGCCAGACCCGCTTCAGTGGGTGTCACGCCCTTGGAACTGCGTTGCAGCAGACGCGTTGACAGCTCACTCTCCAGCCGGCTGATTTGCTGACTCAGGGCAGACTGCACCAACTCCAAATCCAACGCGGCGCGGCTGATGCTGCCCAGCTCAATGACCCGCACGAGGTAACGCAGTTGACGCAATTCCATGTCTCAATTCTCTCCAGCGGTAGACGCGATCATCGCATGCGCCACAAGGGCCGCATGGCCAGCACACCAAGTAAAGGGCCCAGGCCGAGCCAAGGCAAGAGCGTCCCCAAAGCATGGTGTTGGGCCAGCGTGGTGAACAGCTCAATGCTGACAATCGAGATGGCAAAGCCGATGCTGTTGGTCAGTGTGAGTACGCTGCCCACCGCTTGCGACGGCGCATTGCTAGCGGTCAGCGCCGAGAATTGCGGCGAATCGCCCGACACAGTGATGCCCCAGATCATCAGCCAGACCGCAAACCAGCCGACAGACGCATCGATCAACCAGGGCCCCAAGGCGCAACACACCCCGCTGACGGCCAATTGACCGGTCGCCACGCGGGCGCTGCCCCAACGCCGCGCCAGCCAGCCACCGCCGACGCAGCCCAGCGCCCCGCTGCCAACCACCGCAAAAGCCGCTAAGGAGAGCGCTATACCGTTCAGCCGGGTAGCCAAAATCAAGGGCACCATGACCCACAGCGTGTACAACTCCCACATGTGACCAAAGTAGCCAAGCACCGAGGCGCGTACGCGCCAGTCAGTCCACATGGCGGCCAAAGCACGCCACTCGAAAACCCTGGCCCGGACTGGGCCGGTCGGCGCTTCAGGCAGCAGCGCAAACAACATCACACCGCCGGCAGCGGCCAGCGCCGCCACACCGAGCATGATGACGGGCCACGGCAACTCACCACTCAGGCCACGCAAACCGTGTGCACTGGCCGTCCCCAACACCAAGGCGCCAATCAACCAGCCCAGCGCTGCGCCCAAGCCTTGAGGAAACCATTGCGAAGCGATTTTCATCCCCACCGGATAAATGCCGGCCAGAAAAAACCCAGTCGCAGCGCGCCAGACCCACAAGGCTGTAAATTCCCGCACCATCCACCAAGCGCCGACAGTGCACAGCGCGCCCGCCAAAGAGCACAGTAAAAATACACGCCTTGGGGAAAAGCGGTCGGCAATGGCGAGCAGCGCAAAGACCAGCGTGCCGACGATGAAACCCAGTTGCAATGCCGATGTGAGCCGGCCTACCGCCGATGCGGGCCAACCCAGCTCCTGCTGGAGATCGGGCATGACCGCATTGACAGCAAACCAAAGCGATGTGCCAGCGAACTGCGCCAACACCAGCACGGGCAGCACTTGGCGTGGCGCGGTGGTCATCAAGCTAACGCGGCAGCGGTTGGGCGGTTGGCGCTGCCAGTTCAGCGCGCATCATCGGCAGGTGCTGCGGGTACTCGCGCTGCATAAAATCAACCAGCGCCTCGCGGACCTTGCAACGCAGATCCCAGTTCAGGGCCGCATCCGCCGAGGTCACCAACACCCGCAGCTGAACGCTGCTTTGACCGGCCTCAACCACCTGCAGTTGGCACAGCCTTTTGTCCCACTCTGCAGCGGCCTCGCAAATACGTTGCGCCTCTTCGCGCAACGGCCCCAAGGGCATTCGATAGTCGACCCAGATCAAGACCGTGCCCATGATCTGAGAGCTGTGGCGAGTCCAGTTTTCAAAGGTATTTTCGATGAACCAATGCAGGGGAATGATGAGTCGGCGTTCGTCCCAAATCTTCATCACCACGTAGGTCGCCGTGATTTCTTCGACCCTGCCCCACTCGCCCTTAAGGATCAACACGTCGTCCAGCCGAATCGGCTGTGCCAGCGCTAACTGCAAACCAGCGATCATGTTGCTCATCACCGGCCGTGCCGCAATACCGACGACAAGACCCAAGACACCCGCCGAAGCCAGCAAACTCGCCCCAACCTGCCGCGCACCCGGAAAGGTCATCAGCATCATGGACAAACCAGCCACCACCACCGCCGTGCTCGCCACCCGCACCAGCAGCCGCGTTTGCGTCATGATGCGGCGGGCATCATTGTTGTCTGCCACATCAAAAGAGTGCCGCTCAGCGATGCCCTTGGTCATGCCTTCAAGCGCGTTCAAGACCAACCACGTCAGCGCCACCATCAACAGCAAGGCATTGCCATGGCGCACCTGGCTGATCAGCAGAATCGAGTCGGGGGCGGCCTGCCAAACACTTTGCAAGGCCATCAGCGGCAGCACCATGCGGGCCGGTGCTGCGCAACTGTTCACCACGGCAATGGCCACGGGGCCGCGCGCGATACGCCGTAACACCACAGAGCCGGTTCGGTGCAGCACCAAGCCGACCAGCGTGGCCACCAGCGCGCCTAAGAGCACGCCCCAAGCCGGGTCAGTCAGGAGATCGACGAGTTCGTCAGTCAAGGTGTCCATGCCCGACCGTTATCCGGCCACGCGCGGCTTGACCAGCGCCGCAGCTTGTTTGGCACGGCTGCGTGCGAGCTCGACATCGGCATCAAAAGCCAGCGCCACGCCCATCCGGCGTTTGATAAAACTCTCCGGCTTGCCGAACAGACGAATGTCGGTGTTCGGCACGGCGAGCGCTTGGGCCACGCCGTCAAAGACGATTCCCTTGGCGTCGACGCCGCCGTAAATCACAGCGCTGGCGCCCGGGCTTTTCAAGGCAGTGTTGACCGGCAAACCCAAAATTGCGCGGGCGTGCAGCTCAAATTCGTTTTGCCATTGCGTGCACAGCGTCACCATGCCGGTGTCGTGTGGCCGTGGGCTGACTTCGCTGAACCAGACAGCGTCACCTTTGACAAAAAGCTCCACACCATACAGGCCCATGCCGGACGGTTGGCCGTCAAAACCAACGCCCAAGTTGTCGGTCACGGCTTTTGAAATGTCGCGGCTTTTTTGCAGCGCGGCGGGGCGCATCGGGTGCGGCTGCCAGCTTTCGACGTAATCGCCGTTGACCTGCACATGGCCGATGGGCTCGCAAAAATGCGTTTCAATTTGACCGCTGGCGCCCATAGCACGCACCGTCAGTTGGGTGATTTCGTAGTCAAAGTCAATGAAGCCTTCGACGATGATGCGACCGTGGCTGACGCGGCCACCGGCCATGGCGTGGTCCCAAGCTGTCTGCACATCGGCGGGGCTGGCAATCTTGCTTTGCCCTTTGCCCGACGAGCTCATCACCGGCTTGACGATGCAAGGGTAACCGATCTTGTCGTCAATCGCAGCCTGCAACTCGGCCAGTGAATCGCAAAACACATAAGGGCTGGTTGGCAAACCCAGCGTCTCGGCGGCCAAGCGTCGAATGCCTTCTCGGTCCATCGTCAGGCGCGCAGCACGAGCGGTAGGGACCACGCGCACGACGCCAGCGGCTTCGAGCTCTTCGAGCATCGGCGTGGCGATCGCTTCAATTTCAGGCACCACCAGATGCGGCCGCTCTTGTTCAATCAAGGCCTTGAGTTGCGCCGGGTCACTCATGGTGATGGTCCGCGCATGGTGCGCGACCTGCTGGCCGGGGGCGTTCTCGTAGCGGTCGGTGGCGATGGTTTCAACGCCTAGTCGCTGCAGCGCAATCAGCACTTCCTTGCCGAGCTCACCCGAGCCGAGCAGCATGACTTTGGTGGCGTGCGGCGACAACGGCGTGCCGAAAGTTGTGGCGGGAATAGAAGCGTTGGCGTTGTTTGTAGTGGTCATGGATCGAGAGAGTTGAGCGTGGGGACAGCGGTCGTCAGCGTGCGTCGCACGCGGCGGATGAACACGGCGCGACAGCGCCTAAGCTCAGCCGTACCACCAAAGCCAGGCCCTCCAATTTAC
>CANFZL010000039.1 GCA_947451205.1 Comamonadaceae bacterium | reverse complement strand
TTCAACTACTTCGTCGGCCCGTTTGACATCGTCATCGAGTACACCTCAGACGTTCAGCAAATCGATGACAGCTACGTGGCCGGGCAACCTGGCGACTGGACTTGGCCGGCCGGCCGCGTCGACCAATGGGGCATCTCGGCACCGCCTAGCGCGGTGCTCAAGGTGGCCCAGCGCGCTGTGCTGTTTGCCCCAAGCTAATTTTTATTCTTCCTATTTTTACCCAGGAGCTTTCATGCGTTTCACCACTTTCCGCCAACACAACCAAGACCGCCTCGGCGTTGTCACCGGGACCGACGTCATTGACTTGCAGCTGGCCTTGCCCGACTTGAGCAGTGACCTGCGCACCAACCTGCGCCATGGCGTGGACATGATGGCCGCCGCCAAGGCTGCGATCCAATCCAATGCGCCACGCCTGCCGCTGGCCAGCTTGACGCTGTCACCGCTCATGCCTGAGCCCGGCAAGATCATCTGCTTGGGGCTGAACTACTTTGACCACGCCAAAGAAGGCGGCCGTGACAAACCCGAGTACCCGTGGTTTTTCATGCGCACCGCCACCTCGCTGCTCGCCCCGAATGCCAAAGCCTTGCGTCCGAAAGTCTCAGTCCGCTTTGACTACGAAGCTGAAGTCGCAGTCATCATCGGCAAAACCGTCAAGCACGCCACGATGGACAACGCGCTGGACGCCGTCTTCGGCTACAGCTGCTTCAACGACATCTCAGTGCGCGACTACCAAAAGAAAACGCCGCAGTGGAGCATAGGCAAAAACTTCGATCGCACGGGCGGCTTTGGCCCGGTGCTGGTGACCGCCGACGAGCTCCCCGCCGGCGCATCAGAACTGCGTATCCAAACGCGCCTGAACGGCCAGATCATGCAAGACGCCAACACCCGCGACATGATCTGGGGCGTAGCAGAAACCATCAAGTTAGTGTCTGAATGCATGACCCTGGAACCGGGCGACCTGATCATCATGGGGACGCCCGCTGGCGTCGGCCAAGCGCGCACGCCGCCGGTCTGGATGAAGCACGGCGACACCGTCGAGATTGAGATCGAGAAGATCGGCATCTTGCACAACACGATCGAAGACGAAGCCGCATGAAAACCTGCGTTTACGACGTTGCGATTGTGGGTTTCGGCCCGAGTGGTGCTGTCGCGGCCGGCTTGCTGGGCGCACGCGGTATTCGCACGTTTGTCTGCGACCGTGCGCAAGATGTGTACGACAAACCGCGAGCGATTGCGCTGGACCATGAGATCACGCGGCTGTTCCAGAACATGGGCGTGGCGAAACAGATCAAACCTTATTTGGAACCCTTCACCGATTCAGTTTTTTACGGTGTTGAGGGTCAGGTGATCAAACGCATGTCGACGGTCGCCGAACCCTTTCCGCTGGCGCACACGCCGTCGGTGGTGTTCACTCAGCCGCCCGTCGAGCGCATCTTGCGCGCCCATGCAGCGAGCTTCCCCTCGGTCACCGTCGCGCTCGGTCAGCAACTGCTGAATCTGTCGCAAGACGAGACCGGCGTGACACTGCAACTTCAAGACGACAAGTCTTGCCCCTCGACGGTCCGTGCGCGTTACCTGATCGGTTGCGACGGTGCCAGCAGCACCGTCCGCACACTGACAGACATGGCGCTGGAGGACTTGGGGTTTGACGAGCCTTGGCTGGTGGTGGACGTGCTGGTCAACGAGCAAGGTTTGTCCAAACTGCCGGTCACCAGCGTGCAGTATTGCCATCCAGAACGACCCGCCACGATGGTGATCGGCCCCGGACGCCACCGACGCTGGGAAATTTCCATCAACCCAGGGGAAGACCCCGAGCAACTCGCCACACCTGAAGGCACCTGGAAGTTGCTGGCACCGTGGATCAGCCCCGCTGACGGTGAACTCTGGCGTCAAGCCAGCTACCGATTTCATGCCTTGGTGGCCGAAGACTGGCGCAAGGGGCAGGTCTTCATTGCAGGTGACGCGGCGCACCAGCAACCGCCATTTCTTGGGCAAGGCATGTGCCAAGGCTTGCGTGATGTGAGCAATCTCTGCTGGAAACTTGACGCGGTGTTGAAGGGCGCAGCCCCTGTCAGCTTGCTCGACAGCTACACACCTGAGCGCAAGGGCCACGTGACCGCGCTGACCACGCGCATCAAAGCGATTGGGAAGATCATCGGTGAACGCGATGTCGACAAAGCACGCGCCCGTGACGCCCATTTGCTGGATGAGTGTGGCGGCGTGGTCAAACCCGTGCCGAGGCAAGACGTGCAACCGGCGCTGCAAGGGGGTCTGCTCAGCGCCCTGCCCCACGCCAAGCGTGGCACGCTCTTTCCGCAACCATGGCTCTTGACTGCCAACGGCGCGCGCCGCCGCATGGACGATGTGATCGGCACGGGTTGGCGGCTTGTACTGGCAGCCCATGCCAGCCAAGGGATGCAGCAAGCAGCGACTTCAAACGACATGGGGGCACAGCTTGTGCAACTTGGCACGCCAGAATTGACAGAGGCAGACGGCTTGCTGGCGAAATGGTTTGCCGACAACAACGCGGTCGCGGCCATCGTGCGACCCGACCATTACGTCTACGGCGTTTGCCAAACGGCAGCCGAACTGAGCGAGCAACTCAGCGCACTCTGCGACGTGTTTGAACCTGCGCAAGTCAGTCCCTGAATTTTCAATGCGCCCTGAATTTTTAATTTAAAAAAACCACCTAGGAGACAAAAATGAAAAGTTTCAATGCACCGTCAAGCACCAAGTCGTCGACTCTGGGCCGCAGACAACTGCTTCAGGCAGCGGCCAGCGTGGCCGTGCTCCCAGCGCTCTTGACATCGACCGCAAGAGCCCAAGCTTGGCCAGACAAACCCATCCGCTTTGTGTTGTCACAGCCTGCGGGCTCAGGCCCTGACAACGTGGCCCGCATCATCGGCGAGCGCGTCGGCAAGGGGCTCGGCCAAGCGCTGATCATCGACAACAAACCGGGCGGCCAAAACATCATCGGCGCGCAGGCCGCCGCGCGTGCCGCCGCTGATGGCTACACCTTTTATTTCGCAACCACCGCGGCGCTGGTAACCAACGCCTACATGTTCAAGTCGATGCCTTACGATCCACAAAAAGACTTTGTACCCGTCGCTTTTGTCGGTAAAAGCCCGTTCGCCGTGCTGGTCCGTGCGGAGTCACCATTCCAGAATCTGCAAGATCTGCTGACTCACGCCAAAGCCAGCGCGGGCAAAGTTTCATTGGGCAACGAAGGCCCCCGGACCTTCAGCGGCATGATCGCGCGCTTTTTGAATGCCCGTTCCAAAGCCGAGTTCAACCTGGCGTCTTACGCTTCCGTGAGCGTAGCGGTGCAAGATGCCATCGGTGGTCACATTGACGCCGTGGTCGCAGACATTGCATCTACCGCACAGTTGGTGCGCCAAGGTCGGCTGCGCATGCTGGCGGTGACGACCGCCACGCGCGTCCCGGGTTGGGAGCAAGTGCCTGCACTCGCCGAAAGTTTCCCCGGTTTTGACATGAGCGGCTGGTTCGCACTGGTCGTGCCGACCGGGACGCCAAGACAAGTGATTGAGCGCATGAACCGTGAGTTCAATCTGGCGACTGCAGATAAAGAGATTGCCGCCAAAATCACAGCTGCCGGCCCGCTGCCTGAGTCCGGCATGTCTGCAGACCAAGTCGGGACATTTCTCAAAAACGAATTTCAGCGTTGGGCACTGATCACCAAAGAGATTGGCGTCTTGCCAGAGTAGTCGGTCACGAATGCCAGCAGGTCCCTGAACCTGCGTTTCAACAAGCCCTCATGCGCCAGCATGGGGGCACAAATTTGTAACGAATAGATGCGAGACATCGTGGCACCGCCGTGCGCGACGCATCTGTGGCTAGAATGAAATTCGATCCATCACCGATTCATTTGATCGGGCGATGAACACCATGGGCCGCTTGCCGCTACCGGCAACAAGGTCATCAACCCGACGCTGCGTTTGATACGCACGCTCCTCGACAAAAGTCCCAGCAACCCGCGCGGTCAGGAACAGCCGCCAACCCGTTGTCTGCGTCATCACGCACAAAGGGTCGCTACAGCGCTTTTGCATCAACAAGAATGCAGCGCGGCCAATTTTCAATCTCCGTCTCTGATGCGTCATGGCCATGCCGTGAGGCATTTCACGCTTAACTGAAAGGAAAAAACATGGCCGCTTATGACCCCGAGGATGTAGTCCAAGAAATCCGTAAACGTGCATCCGCACTCGGCAAAAAACCCATCGCCTTGATAGTTTCAGGATTGGTGTTGCTGTACTTTGTCGCCACCAGCTGGTTCACTGTGCAGCCTGAAGAAACCGGCATCATCCAGCGCTTTGGTGCGGTCGACCGCACGGTCGGGCCGGGTCTGCACTTCAAGTTTCCCAACGGCATCGAAAAGGTCCGCATGGTGCCGACCGCGCGCGTGTTGAAAGAAGAATTCGGCTTCATGACGACGTCCTTGGACGGCGAGCGCACCCAGTACGCGGCCAACGAGAATCCTTTTAAAAATGTCTCGCTGATGTTGAGCGGTGACCTGAACGTCATCGATGTGCAGTGGATCGTGCAATACCGTATTGAGGACCCGACCAAGTATTTATTCCAAGTGCGCGAGTCCAGGCAGGCCATCCGCGACACTGCCGAGGCCGTCATGCGCCAAGTCGTAGGCAACCGGCTTGGCAGCGATGTGCTGACTGTCGGTCGTGTCGCCATCTCTGTTCAGGTCAAAGAAGAAATGCAAAAAATCCTGACGGATTACGGCACAGGCGTTCGCTTGGTGACTGTGGAGCTGCAAGACGTGACACCGCCGGATCCGGTCAAGCCGGCATTCAATGAAGTGAACGAGGCACGCCAAGACCGGGAGCGAACCATCAATCAAGCCCAAGAAAAAGCCAACCAGCAAATTCCAAGAGCGCGTGGCGAGGCCATCCAAACCGTCACCGAAGCCGAAGGCTATGCGGTTGAGCGAGTCAACCGCGCCGAAGGCGAAGCCAATCGTTTCAAGGCCATTCTTGCTGACTACAAAAGGTCGCCTGAAGTGACCCGAAAACGCCTTTACTTAGAGGCCATGGGCAGTATCTTGCCAAGCGCCAAAGCGCTCTACATCGTAGACAGCGAGCAACAAGCCATGTTGCCGATGCTGAACATGGATGGCGCTCAGCGGCCCGCTCCAGCAGTCCCGCCTGCAGCCACAAACCCGAGGTAAATAGCCATGATCAAAAAAACAAGCAGCGTCGGCATTGGCGTCATTCTTTTAGCCGCCATCATTGCCTTCTCTGGAACGTTCTACACCTTAGAAGAAGGCGAGCAGGCGGTGATCGTCCAGTTCGGCCGACCCGTTGGCCAGCCCGTCACCGAGGCTGGGCTGCACATCAAGATCCCCATGATTCAGGATGTACGCCGCTTTGACCGGCGCCTGCTGATGTGGGATGGCGACCCCAACCAAATACCCACCAAAGGTCGCGAGTTCATCTGGATCGACACGACTGCGCGCTGGCGCATCGCCGATGCCACGACCTTTCTCGAAAGCGTCGCCAGCGAGGCGGGTGCCCGCTCCCGCTTAGACGACATCATCGATTCGGTGGTGCGAGACCAAGTCTCCCGAAGCGAGTTGGTAGAACTGGTCCGCAGCGCCTCTTGGAAAGTGCCCGAGGCGCAAGTCGAGACGAAAGGTTCACCGGAGGCTCAGGCGCAATTGACTGAAGCGATGGCGCGCGGCCGCGAAGAAATCACACGCAACATTCTGACCGAAGCACGCAAAATCATGCCGCAGTATGGGATCGAGTTGGTGGATGTCCGCATCAGGCGCCTTGACTACATTGAGAGCGTGAGAGAACGAGTCTATTCAAGGATGATTTCTGAGCGCAAACGTATCGCTGCTGAGTTCCGTTCGGAAGGCGAAGGCCAAAGTGCAGAAATCCTCGGCACCATGGAGAAAGAACTGAGCGAGATCCGCTCAAACGCGTACCGCCAGGTCCAGGAAATTCGCGGCAAAGCCGACGCTAGGGCTGCACGCGTATACGGCGACGCCTACAACGGCGATCCAGAGTTTTACGCTTTCTCGCGCACACTTGAGGCCTATAAAGAAGCTCAAAATAAAAACGCCGTGATGATTCTGACAACTGACAGCGACTACTACCGGTACTTGAAGGAAGCGAATATTTCCCGCAAGTAAGCCTGAAGGGGTTGAGGTGCAATGTAGAGACATTGAGGCCTGAGTCGCGATTAGACTCAGGCCTCATGTTCTCCGCTTTCCAGACCTTTCTCAATCCCGTTCTGCCGATTTTTGCAGTTCTGGGTTTTGGCATGCTGCTCGCGCGGCGTGGCATTTTTGACACCAGCGCGGCTGGCGTTTTGAACCGCTTTGTGTTTTACATCGGCGCCCCAGCACTGACTTTTTCGTTGCTGACCAGCGCGTCACTGGCTGAGTTTGAGTGGCAGGTCTTGATGCTGTATTTCGCCTCTGAAGTGGCGATCTATGCGGCCGGCATGGCCCTTGCGCGCTATGTATTCCAGCGCGAGTGGCGCGAAGCCATGCTACTCGGCATGACAGCTTGCTTTGTCAACCACGTCTTTTTCGTGCTGCCGATGGCGCGGGTCTTGTACGGTGATGCCGCCAGCGCGCCTATTGCGGCCATCATTGCCGTCGACACGGTGCTGCTTTTTGCCCTCACCATCGTGGCCCTCGAACTCAGCGCGCCAGGTGTTCGCTCAGGGCGTCATGTGCTCGCGCTGCTCATCAAACACCCGATGCTGCAAGCCATTGCCGCGGGCCTGCTGGTCAATCTCGCCGGTATCCCACTGCACGCAGGCATCAACACCTTTACCCACTTTGTCGGGGCGGCAGCTTCACCGATCGGACTGTTTGCGCTGGGCATCGTCTTGTCATCCACTGTCGGCCGTAACCTAGACAAGCTGGCGTTGTCGATCATCGGCTTGAAGGTCGTCGGCCATCCCTTGCTGGCTTGGCTGCTGTTTAGCAGTGCGGCGACACTCGCCAATCCAGCGTGGACCAGCACTGCACTGCTGGTCGCTGCAGGCCCCTGCGGCGTGATGCCCTTTGTGCTGGCGCTACAGTACAAAATCAACGTCACCACGATTTCACGCGCCGTTGGTTATTCAACCTTGGTTTCCCTGGTCACACTCGCCGTGATGGCTTGATGCGCCAAGACCTCTTTGACGCATTCATAGACTATAGCTAGACAAATAATAAAGGACACATCATGGAGCATCCCCTCTTTTTCATCGTGCTGGCAGGCATTGCATCGTGCATGGTGTTGGATCTTTGGCAACAGATCTTGAAACGTACGGCGGGTATACCCACGGCTAACTGGGCAGTCGTAGGACGGTGGTTCTTACGCTTGTGGATTGTCAAATCCATGTATCAACCAACCATTGACACAGCGCCACAACAATCCAACGAACTGCGAGTCGGCTGGTTGGTGCATTACGGCGTGAGCGTGGGCTATGCGGTGGTGCTCTACACACTGATGGTGGTTGTGCCTGTCTTCAAACCCACGTTGATCGACGGTTTGGTTTTTGGAGCGCTCAGCGTGGCCGTGCCTTGGTTTTACTTCATGCCTTGCGTTGGTAAAGGTGTGATGGCCTCACGTACACCCACACCCCTCAAAGCTTGTTGCATCGCACTGGCCAATCACTTGGTTTACGGCGTCGCTTTGGTTTTTGCGCTGGGCTTGGGAATGTGACACACCACCACAATGCATCACTCAGATGAAGGCGCCAGTTTGTCTTGCGTTTGCGTGGCGAAGTCCGCTGCGTCGTGTCGCTCATGCAGCTGCGACGCCAATGGCCCCATCGCCCGGTTGACCATCCGGCCACGGATCACGGCAGGACGCTTGGCAATGTCGTTGGCCCAGCGAAGCACATGCGTGTATTCGTGCACTGCCAAAAACTCTGCGGCGTCGTACAACTCCCCTAAGACCAGACAGCCGTACCATGGCCAGATGGCGATGTCGGCAATCGTGTAATCGTCTCCGCCGACATAAGTACTTTCAGCCAGCCGTTTGTCGAGCACGTCTAACTCGCGTTTGACCTCCATCGCAAAACGGTTGATCGGGTATTCCATTTTTGTTGGCGCGTAGGCGTAGAAATGCCCAAAGCCACCACCCAGATACGGCGCGCTGCCCATCTGCCAAAACAGCCAAGACAAGCACTCGGCGCGAGCGGCTGCCTCAGTTGGCAATAACACACCAAACTTCTCTGCAAGATACATCAAAATCGAGCCTGACTCGAAGACCCTGACAGGTTTTGATCCGCTGTAATCCACCAGCGCAGGTATTTTGGAATTCGGATTGACTTCAACAAAGCCGCTGCCGAATTGATCACCCTTATTGATGCGGATAAGCCAAGCATCGTAATCAGCGCCGTTGAAGCCGAGTTCCAGCAGCTCCTCCAACATGACGGTGACCTTGACCCCATTGGGAGTGGCCAGTGAGTACAGCTGAAACGGGTGCTTGCCGTGTGGCAGAACCTGCTCGTGCGTCGGCCCCGAGACCGGCCGGTTGATGTTGGCAAATTGCCCGCCGTTTTCGCTGTCAAAAGTCCAGACTTTAGGCGGCGTGTAATTTTGTGAATCAGACATGGACTTATTTTTGCTCCGTGGTTTGCAAGCGTGCATTTTGCGGAAACAAAGCGTTTCGGGCGCTGTCATCCATCTCTGCTTTGAATGCATATTGGGTCTTCAAGGCATCTGCCCGCTGGGCAGCTGGACGCGCATTGATGTCGTCAAGCAGGCGTTTGGCGTTGGGTAGTTTGTCCCAGGCATCGGCACCCAGCACAAAAGGAACTGCTCTGGCCCAGCCCCAAAAAGCCATGTCGACAATGGTGTATTCGTCGCCCAACATGAAGCGATGGCTAGCAAGATGCGCATCCAAGATGCCCCAATGTCGCCATGCTTCAAAGTCATAGCGGTTGAGCGCGTAAGTCTTCGGCTCTGGCGCGAAATGGCGAAAATGCACCGCCTGTCCTGAGTAGGGGCCGACACCTGTTGCAATGAACATCAGCCATGAGTACATCTGCGCACGCGCATGCGGACTGTCCGTCGGCAGAAACTTTCCTGTCTTTTCGGCAAGATAGAGCAAGATGGCATTGCTGTCAAAAACGACAACACCATCGTCATCAATCGCCGGCACTTTGGCATTCGGGTTGATAGCGGTGTAATCAGCGACGTGCTGCTCACCCTTGCGGGTGTCGACGGGCACGACTTGGTACGCCAGACCAGACTCCTCCAAATACAAGGCCACTTTGGCGGGGTTGGGGGCAGTGTTGTAGTAGAACTTGATCAAAACGTCATCCTGATTAAAATTTTATGGGTTCATTATGGTGTGCCAACTTCATTCCTGCCGGCGCACTGATTTATTCCCAGTCTGACTAAACTTCTCCAGATGACTAACCCCTATCAACGTCATCGTGTTCATGATCTTATTTCTTCGTATTTCTGGAGCGGTGATGCCATCCGCAGCAGATGCGTCAGTGAGCTCGTACTAACCGCCACGGTCGACATACCTGCGCCGCCTTTGAGGGTGATGGCAGATTGGTCGAGGGACATCTCGTTGCGGCTAAAACTGAACCCCGGAGACGTCGAGGCCTTGCCTTTGGCGCGGGCGCGTGTGCGCTGGCCTGACTACAAGCACTGCGTGCGCGCAGTGTCTGAGTGGACGCACGCGCTGGGGCTGCAAGATGTGCTCGCCTCCAGTGATGTCGCCCTGATGGCCTGCCGCGGAGCGAAGTACCACCACGACGGCGCGCAATACGGCAGCGCGGCCTTTTGCAATTTGTTTTTGAGCGAGGACCGGGGACTGGATTTGCATTTTCCGTGTACCGGCCAACGAATTCCCCTGACCCGTGGGACGGCGGTGATCTTCGACACGGGGCAGCCTCATGCGGTCATTGATCGGAACAGCGCGGGTTTCGATGCAGCCGACTTCCCTGCCGACCGGGATTGCACTCAAGTCTTCCTGACATGGGAGTTACCCATTGAGAACGCGGATGTCGCGGAAGCACTGGACATCATCTTTGACATCGACCCTTCAACGGCGTTGAGACTGGACAAAGAGCAAGTCTGGTTGAACGGCGCACCGGTCTCTGTGCGCCCAAATTCAGGTTGCTGGTGTGAGACTGAATGAATGGCCGTTCAGTGCGCAGCGAGAGGATTTATTTTTGACCTAGACGCATGGTTCACATCAGCGCATCGATGACTCCGAGAACGTGAATCGCCAGCAAAGTCAGCAGACCCGCCATTTTCAGGTAGCAAGCAGTCGGAATAATGGTCGTGCGAAGGACTTGACCCTCGCGTCCTAGCAGCCCGACAGTGGCCAACAGCACCATCACCATCACCATAATGCCGCCGGGCAGGCACAGAAATCGATGAGCCCACGGCACCAATCGAGACCGGTGTTGACTGGACCATCAGTGGCGCGACAACGGCGGCGGGAGTTCCAAATCCTGATGCGCCCTTTATAAAGCAGCAATATCGCGCCAAGTCAAAGCCGGCGCTCAGTTGTTGTGTCAAACCTCCGATCCGGAACTTGTCACAGCGCTGCACAAATGGTTCGATGCACAACTCTATGACCATGGAAAGGATGCTATCGAGGGACATCAGCACCATTGAACCTAGGTGTATGTCCTAATCAACTGACCGACCCAACTCGTCATACCATCAGACCACTTTATGACTGGAGTGTGTGATGACGTCAATTGCATTGTTTGGGGCGGGCGGAAAGATGGGCGCGCGTTTGTCAAAGAACTTAGTCGGATCGCGTTATCAAGTCCGCCATGTAGAAGTTAGCGAAGTTGGACGCAAGCGGCTGCAAGATGAGTTGGGAATCGCGTGCATTTCTGTGGAAGAAGCACTTCGGAATGTGGATGTTGTGATTCTTGCCGTGCCGGACACCCTGATTGGCAAACTTGCCGCTGAGATTTCGCCTCAACTCAAAGCTGGAACCATGGTGATGACGCTCGATGCTGCCGCACCATTTGCAGGCCATCTGCCCAATCGACCTGACTTGACGTACTTCGTAGCGCATCCATGCCACCCAAGCATCTTTAGTCCCGAGGTTCACCGTCCGGGTGCGCGCGATTACTTTGGTGGGGCGACTGCAGCTCAGTCAATTGTGAGTGCGCTGATGCAGGGCCCGGAGGACGCATTTGATCTGGGTGAAGATATTGCCAAAACGATTTATCAACCGATATTGCGCTCCCACCATGTCACCGTGGAGCAAATGGCTTTGCTGGAACCAGGTTTGTCAGAGACCGTTTGCGCGACGCTGCTAGATGTGATGCGTGAAGCCATGGATGAGGTGGTGTCTCGTGGCGTTCCTGCTGAGGCCGCCCGCGATTTTCTGCTGGGTCATATGACAATTTTGTCGGCGGTGATCTTCAAGCAAATTCCAGGGCAGTTTTCTGACGCTTGCAACAAGGCCATCATCTTCGGCAAACCGCGACTGATGCGCGACGACTGGAAACATGTATTCGATCGTCAAGAAATTGCTGACAGCATCAAACGGATCACCTGACATTCCACTTCGAATTGAAAGAACGGTGATGAACGACAGAATTTATGCGCGCTACTGGCTCGAAACAGGTGACGATCCAATGCGCGCGGCCGAGACCATCGCTGGCGAGCAGTCCAGTGGAACTTATTTGAAGCTGGCCACAGAGACACCCGCACTGAAAGCACGTTCTGGTGCCCGTGTGGAGTCCTTACAAGTTTTGGAGACAGTGGGTAAGCCAAGCTTACCGGGTGGCATGAAGTCCCAGATCTATTCGCGCTGCTTGCTCGAACTCTCATGGCCGCTAGAAAATATGGGGCCTTGTCTGCCAACCTTGATGGCGACCGTCGCCGGCAACTTGTTTGAATTAGCCCAAGTGTCTGGTTTGCGTTTATTGGATTTGACATTACCAAGCGAGTTTTCGAAAGCCTATCAGGGGCCGGCTTTCGGAATGCAAGGAACGCGACGTTTGAGTGGTGTTGCAAAAGGTCCCCTGATTGGCACCATCATCAAACCAAGCGTGGGCTTGAATGCAACTGAAACCGCTGACCAAGTCCGTCTGCTGGTAGAAGGACATATCGACTTCATCAAAGACGATGAGTTACAAGCAGATGGGTCGTACTGCCCCTTTGTTGACCGTGTCGAAGCTGTGATGCGTGTGGTGAATGAGGCCACTCAAAAATTAGGTCGTCAAGTGATGGTGGCTTTCAACATCACCGGTGAACTGAGTCAAATGAAGCGACGCCACGATTGGGTTCTGAAGCACCAAGGGTCCTGCGTGATGGTGTGTTTGAACTCGGTTGGGTTGACGGGCTTGACAGAGTTCCGGCGCCACAGCCAGATTCCCATCCACGCTCACCGTGCCGGTTGGGGGTACCTGAGCCGCAGCCCGTATGTGGGTTGGGATTTCGCTGCGTGGCAACAAATCTGGCGATTGGCAGGTGTCGACCATTTACACGTGAATGGTCTGCGAAACAAGTTCAGCGAACCAGATGAAATGGTCATTGCTGCGGCACGATCAGTCATCAAACCGATGTTTGATGAGGCTCCAATGTGTGCTGTACCCGTTTTCAGTTCAGCGCAAACAGGATTGCAGGCCCACGACACCTATGCAGCACTTGGAAATGCGGATTTAATTTGCACTGCTGGCGGGGGAATATTTGGCCATCCTGATGGTGTGGCTGATGGTGTCACCGCCTTGCGGCAAGCATGGGAAGCCGCAGAAGCGGGCATAGATTTAGCCAGTTACGCCAAAGACCGTCCAGCGTTAAAACGTGCTTTGACTTTTTGGTGAACGCCATGACTCGCGAGTCCAACGCTTGGCCCAAGGGTCTCTTGCTCACTTACTACGGTGATGACTTCACGGGCTCAACCGATGTACTAGAGGCATTTACGGCGGCTGGAGTTGCAACCGTGCTTTTTTTAGAGCCTCCCAAGGCGACTGACTTGGAGCGATTTCAACACGTCCGGTGTGTGGGACTGGCCGGGCAATCTAGAGGAAAAAGTCCGGCATGGATGAAGTCTGAGTTGCCCTCAGCATTTGAATGTTTAAAGCAAATGGGTGCACCCATCTTGCAATACAAAGTCTGCTCAACGTTTGATTCATCTCCTGCTGTGGGCTCGATAGGCCAAGCGATTGACTTGGGCGTCAAAACCTCAAGTGCCCGCTGGTCACCGATGGTCGTCGGGGCACCAAGACTGAAACGCTTTCAAGTGTTTGGCCATTTGTTTGCAGGCGCAGAAGGCGTCGTGTACAGGATTGATCGTCACCCAACCATGTCCCGACACCCCGTCACACCAATGACCGAAGGTGACTTGCGTCTGCATTTAGGGGCGCAAACACTACGCCGCATTGAACTGATCAATTTGGCCGAGCTGGAAGATGGTTTGGGGCAAGCACATTGCGATGAGTTGCAAGGCGATGATCAGCCAGTCGTGATGATTGATGTGGCAGATAAAGCCAGTCAAATTGAGGCTGGGCGTTTGGTGTGGGAGAACCGCGGCGAAGGCCTATTCAGCGCTTCGTCTTCGGGCTTGCAATATGCATTGGCGGCTTATTGGCGTCAGCAAGGGCTGATTCCTCAAACGCCGAGTCTGCCAGCAGCGCAAGCCGTGTCTTGCATTGCGGTGGTGAGTGGCAGCTGCTCGCCCATGAGCGGCGTACAAATTCAATCGGCACGGGCCAAGGGCTTTTCCACACAGCGACTTCATATTGCAAACTGTTTGGATGTGCATCAGTGCGACGCAGAAATTGCACGTCTGGTGTCAAACGCTGTATCCGGCATTGCTCAGAATATGTCCCCCATCGTGTTTTCTGCAGAAGGCCCAGACGATCCAGCAGTCTTGAACTTTGAAACAACAGCCGCGAACGCGATGCTGAGTAAAACCGATGCGGCGGTGCGTATCGGGCAGGTCCTGGCGGAGATCATGCGTCAGATACTGGAT
>CANFZL010000038.1 GCA_947451205.1 Comamonadaceae bacterium | reverse complement strand
GCGTGCTCGATGGACTGGTGCGTCGGGCCGTCTTCACCCAAGCCAATCGAGTCGTGCGTGAAGACGTGCACCACGCGCAGCTTCATCAGCGCGGCCATGCGAATCGCATTGCGGCTGTAGTCGCTGAAGGTCAGGAAAGTGCCGCCGTAAGGGATGTAGCCGCCGTGCAGCGCGATGCCGTTCATGATGGCGGCCATGCCGAATTCACGCACGCCGTAGTTGATGTGGCGGCCGCCGATTTTCTGGCCGTCAGCGGTGTCGGTCAGCACCACGGCGCCCTTGGCGTCAAAGCGTAAATTCGGCGTGCTCTTGGTGTTGGTGAGGTTGGAACCGGTCAGGTCGGCAGAGCCGCCGAGCAACTCAGGCAGGCCTGCGGTGAAGGCTTCGAGCGCCAACTGCGAGGCCTTGCGGGACGCCACGGTTTCGGCTTTCGTGTGTGCGCCAACAACGGTGTCCACCGCCAGTTGCGAAAACGATTTTGGCAACTCGCCTTTCATGCGGCGGGTCAGTTCGTCGGCCAGTGCCGGGAAGGCCGTTTGGTAGGCCGCGAACTTCAGGTCCCATGCGCTTTCAATGGCTTGGCCTGCGGCTTTGGCATCCCAAGCGGCATAGACTTCTTCAGGCATCTCGAACGGGGCATGCGGCCAGTTGAGGACTTCGCGCGTGAGCTTGATTTCTTCAGCGCCTAGCGGCTCGCCGTGGGCTTTGGCGGTGTTGGCGCGATTGGGTGAGCCTTTGCCAATGTGTGTTTTGCAGATGATCAAGGTCGGCTTGTCGCTGCCGTCTTTGGCCTCGGCAATCGCCTTGGCAACAACTTCTGCATCGTGGCCGTCGATCGGGCCGATGACGTTCCAGCCGTAAGCGCCAAAACGCTGAGCGGTGTTGTCAATGAACCAAGGCGCGACCTGGCCGTCAATCGAGATGCCGTTGTCGTCGTAGAGCGCGATCAGTTTGCTCAGCTTCCAGGCGCCAGCAAGTGCAGCGGCTTCGTGGCTGATGCCTTCCATCAGGCAGCCATCGCCCATGAAAACGTAGGTGTGGTGGTTGACGACGTCGTGGCCGGGGCGGTTGAATTCTTGCGCCAGCAGCTTTTCAGCCAGCGCCATGCCGACAGCGTTGGTCAGTCCCTGGCCGAGTGGGCCGGTGGTGGTTTCAATGCCGGGCGTGTAGCCGACTTCCGGGTGACCCGGTGTCTTGCTGTGCAACTGGCGAAAGTTCTTCAACTCTTTCATTGGCAGCGCATAACCCGTCAGGTGCAGCAGCGCGTAAATCAGCATCGAGCCGTGGCCGTTGGACAGAACAAAGCGGTCGCGGTCAAACCAATGCGGGTTTTGTGGGCTGTGCTTCAAATGCCGTGCCCAGAGTGCAACCGCCATGTCGGCCATGCCCATCGGGGCGCCGGGGTGGCCGGAGTTGGCTTGTTGCACGGCGTCCATGGCCAGAGCACGGATGGCGTTGGCCATGATAGGAGCGGAGTTGTCAGCCATTTGCGTGAGAGTCCTGAGTGAAGTTCGCGGGAGAGAACGGTGAAATAGAAGGGCCGGGGCAGTGGTCGGCTGTCAGCGTTTGAAAGGCTTTTGGCCGGGCCTGTGCGCCGCAAAACGCCTGATTTTACAGGGGCCGCGCCGCCGCTTGTCTAGGCGGGCCGAGCCATGCGTCCACCAGGTCAGACGAAGCGATAAGCGTCAGCGCGATAAGCGTCAGCGCGATAATCCGCCACCATGAGCACTGCCCCCATCCAACACGCCCTGATACTTTGCGCCGGCCGCGGCGAACGACTGCGCCCGCTGACTGACACATGCCCCAAGCCCCTGCTCGAGGTGCAAGGCAAACCCTTGATCGTCTGGCATCTTGAAAAGCTGGCGCGCGCCGGCGTCAAGCACGTCGTCATCAACACCGCTTGGCTGGAAGAACAATTCCCGGCGCTGCTCGGCGACGGCAGCCGCTGGGGTTTGTCGATTCGCTATTCGCATGAGGGCGCGCAATTTGGCGGCGCTCTGGAAACGGCTGGTGGCATGGCCACTGCCTTGCCGCTGCTCGACATGCCAGAAAACTCACCGTTTTGGGTCTTGGCCGGCGACGTCTACTTGCCGGACTTCGCATTTCCGGCTGCCGACGGCACCCGCTTTGCCGCGTCCAAGGCGCTGGCGCATATTTACCTGGTGCCGAATCCGGCGCACAACCCGGGTGGTGACTTCGGCTTGTCGCCTGGTGGCATGGCGTTGAACAAAGCGCCCGAGCAGTACACCTACAGCACGGTCGGTTTGTACCGGGCTGCGCTGTTGGCAGGTACGCCAGCAGGTCAAAAAGCCGCACTGGCACCACTGCTTCGCACGGCCATGCAGAGCGGGCGCGTCAGCGCGGCGCTATATTCAGGCGCATGGACCGACGTGGGAACACCCGAACGACTGGCCGCCCTGAATGCGCTGCCGGTCTGACGCGCTGGTCCCTCGTTGACCGGTAAAACTCGCAACAGGACAAGCCCGTGATCAACTCCCGCATTTATGAAAAACGCCGCGCCGTCGTGGCCCGCGCTCTGAAAGCAGCAGGCGGCGGCATCGCTCTGCTGCCGACTGCGCCTGAAGTGGCGCGCAACCGCGACAGCGATTTTCCGTACCGCCACGACAGCTACTTTTATTACCTGACCGGCTTCACCGAACCAGGCGCCTGGCTGACGATTGACGCATCAGGCAAAAGCACGCTGTTTTGCCGGCCGAAAGACTTGGAACGCGAGATCTGGGACGGCATTCGCCTTGGCCCCAAAGCAGCACCGGCAGCGCTGGGTGTGAGCCAAGCTTTCAGCGTTGAGACGATAGCCACAACCATGCCGCTTCTGCTGGCGAACCAGCGCGCCGTGTGGTTTCCGTTTGCCACGCACAAAGGCTTGGAAACGCAAGTCGATGGCTGGCTGAACCAAGTCCGGGCCAAAGTGCGCATGGGCGCTGAATGCCCCGGCAGCCAACACGATTTGTGCAAATTGCTGGATGAAATGCGGCTTGTCAAAGACAAGCATGAGATCGACATCCTGCGGCGCGCTGGCCAGATTTCAGCCGGTGCCCATGTGCGTGCCATGCAAACCTCGGCAGCGATGCTGCGCAGCGGCTTCAAAGGTGGGCCGCGTGAATACCACTTGGAAGCCGAACTGCTGCACGAATTTCGGCGTCACGGCTCGGAATTCCCGGCCTACACCAGCATCGTCGCCGCCGGTGCCAATGCCTGCGTGCTGCATTACCGCGCGGGCGACGCTGAACTCAAAGCCGGCGACCTGTGCCTGATTGACGCCGGCTGCGAGCTCGGTGGCTACGCCAGCGACATCACCCGCACCTTTCCAGCCAACGGCCAATTCACGCCGGCCCAGCGTCAGCTGTACGACATCGTGCTGGCCGCGCAATACGCTGCTGTGGCGGTCACCCAAGCCGGCAAGCGCTTCACCGATCCGCACGACGCAGCAACGCGCGTGCTGATTGAAGGCATGCTGGAGACCGGCTTGCTGCCCAAGGCCAAGCACGGCAAGGTGGACGACGTGCTGGACTCCGGCGCCTACCGGCAGTTCTACATGCACCGCACCAGCCACTGGATGGGCATGGACGTGCATGACTGCGGCGACTACACCGAACCGACGGGCAAACCGACGCGGCAAACCGACGCACTCGGCCAAGACATGCTGCGCAAACCGTCCCGCATCTTGCAGCCAGGCATGGTCTTGACCATCGAGCCCGGCCTGTATGTGCGCCCCGCCAAAGGCGTGCCCAAAGAGTTCTGGAACATCGGCATCCGGATTGAAGACGATGCGCTGGTGACCGCCAAAGGCTGCGAGCTGCTGACCCGCGGAGTGCCCGTGGATGCGGATGAGATTGAGGCTTTGATGCGGGGCTGAGGTTGAAAAGCGTTCTGTCGATAAAAGTCAAAACAAACCGAACCCCACTGCACGGGTTCACAGAAAGGGCTCTCTGATACGGGGCCTACAATCGCATTCCTTACAAGCAAATGACGGCCATGTGGCCGTCGCCGCAGGAGACGTCACACATGCCAAACACGCCGGTCGACCACGAACAAGAAAAACGCGACGAACTGCGCCGCGCCGCACTCGAATACCACGAATTTCCGACCCCTGGCAAAGTGGCCATCACAGCCACCAAGCAGCTGATCAACCAGCGTGACCTGGCCCTCGCTTACACGCCAGGCGTTGCTGCACCCTGCGAAGAAATCGTCAAAGACCCGAACGCGGCCTACAAATACACCAGTCGTGGCAATTTGGTTGCTGTGATCACCAACGGCACGGCAGTGCTCGGTCTCGGCAACATTGGCCCACTGGCGTCTAAGCCGGTGATGGAGGGCAAAGCGGTCTTGTTCAAAAAGTTTGCAGGTGTGGATGTTTTTGACATCGAGATCGACGAACTGGACCCGGCCAAATTGGTTGACATTATTGCCTCACTGGAGCCGACCTTCGGCGCCATCAATCTTGAAGACATCCGCGCACCCGACTGCTTCTACATCGAGCGTGAACTGCGCAAGCGGATGAAGATTCCGGTCTTTCACGATGACCAACATGGCACGGCTATCACTGTTGGCGCAGCTATTTTGAACGCCCTCAAAGTCGCCAACAAAGACCCAAAAAAGGTAAAACTGGTGGCTTCAGGCGCAGGCGCTGCGGCCTTGGCTTGCTTAAAACTCTTGGTGAAGCTGGGAATTCCACGCGAAAACATTTTTGTGACCGACTTGGCTGGCGTGGTTTATGAAGGCCGTACCGAGCTGATGGACGAAGATAAAATCCAGTTTGCGCAAAAAACCTCGACTCGCACATTGGGCGAGATCATCGAAGGCGCCGACATCTTCCTCGGCCTGTCTGCTGGTGGCGTGCTTAAAAAGGACATGGTCAAAAAGATGGCGGCGAACCCGATCATCTTTGCGCTGGCAAATCCAAACCCAGAGATCACGCCAGAAGACGTCAAATCAGTGCGTGATGACGCCATTATGGCGACTGGTCGTTCTGATTATCCGAATCAGGTGAATAACGTTTTGTGCTTCCCGTACATTTTCCGTGGTGCGCTGGACGCTGGCGCATCGACCATCACGGTCGAGATGGAAATTGCGGCGGTGCACGCCATTGCGGAACTGGCTCAGGCCGAACAAAGTGAAGTCGTCGCGGCCGTTTACGTCGGCGAACAGCTGGCTTTTGGCCCTGAATATCTGATTCCAAAGCCTTTCGATCCGCGGCTGATGATCAAAATCGCGCCGGCAGTTGCTCAAGCAGCAGCCGACAGTGGTGTGGCGCTGCGCCCCATCGAAGACATGGATGCCTACCGCGAAAAACTGCAAAGCTTTGTCTACGCCTCAGGCACGGTCATGAAACCGATTTATGCCGCAGCCAAAGCAGGCAACCGCAAACGCGTGGCTTACGCCGAAGGTGAAGAAGAGCGCGTTCTGCGGGCATGCCAGATCGTCGTCGACGAGGGCTTGGCCCGGCCGACCCTGATTGGCCGGCCAGCGGTGATCGCCCAGCGCATTGCGAAGTTCGGTCTGCGTCTGAAAGAAGAGCTCGATTACGACGTCGTCAATGTCGAGCAAGACCACCGTTACCGCGACTTCTGGCAGACCTACCACCGCATGATGGAGCGCCGCGGCGTGACCGTGCAAATGGCCAAAATCGAAATGCGCCGCCGCTTGACCTTGATCGGCAGCATGCTGCTGCACAAAGGCGACGTCGACGGCTTGATTTGCGGCACGTGGGGCACCACGGCGTTACACCTCGAATACATTGACCAAGTGATTGGCAAGCGTGCCGGCGTGAACACCTACGCCTGTATGAATGGCCTGATTTTGCCGGGTCGACAGGTATTTTTGCTCGACACACACGTCAACTATGACCCAACGGCTGAGCAACTCGCCGAAATCACCACCTTGGCGGCTGAGGAAATGATGCGATTCGGCATTAAACCGAAAGCGGCCTTGCTGTCGCACTCGAACTTTGGCTCATCGAACCAGCCGAGCGCCATCAAGATGCGTCAAACCCTCGAGTTGTTGCGTGAAAAGTCACCATGGCTTGAAGTTGACGGCGAGATGCACGGCGATGTGGCACTGGACGCCGATGCGCGTGGGCTCGTGATGCCGAACAGCACGCTCAGCGGCGAAGCCAACTTGCTGGTACTGCCGAACATCGACGCCGCGAATATTGCCTATAACTTGCTCAAAACGGCTGCTGGAGGCAATATTGCAGTGGGTCCCGTTTTGCTGGGCGCAGACAAACCCGTGCATATTCTGACCGCCAGCACCACAGTTCGGCGTCTTGTGAACATGACTGCGCTGACCGTAGCAGACGCCAACGCCAGTCGTTAAAGCCTTTTATCTGAGTCAGCACTAACTTTCAAATTGAAAGTCCTAGTGCTGGCTGCCCAATCTTTAGGCAGACTATTGCAATTTATGTCCACATGAGTCAAACTACGCCCCTTGAAGTTTCAGGGTTAACCCGGCAATACTGGGCTATCTTGGGATTCACGAAAGGCGTTTTTTCATGTTTCGCAGTCGTCATTGGAGTTATCTGAGTTCTTGGAGTTGGGCGGCCCAGTGTCGAGCAATCGCTGCGGCGCTGCTCGTATTGTTGACACTGTCGGGGGCTTTCAGCACCTTCACGGTGCATGCCAAGGGCCCTGCTACATCCCCCCATGAACCCATTGCGGTGACCCAGCTGCCCCTTCAAGGGCAGACCATGATGACGCTGATTTATCAAGGCGGACCCTTTAAATACGACAAGGATGGCATGGTATTCGGCAATCGGGAGCATTTTCTTCCGGCCCGGCAGCGCGGTTACTACCGCGAATACACCGTCAAGACGCCAAGCGAACGTAGCCGCGGTGCGCGGCGTATTGTGTGTGGCGGCGAGCGGCCGGCCACACCAGACGCCTGCTTTTACACCGACGATCACTACGCCAGTTTTCGCCAAATCGTTCGCTAAAAATGAACGGCTTGAACAGTTTTAAGTTTCAGTTTATGTGTTGGTTAACTTGTTATTAGAAAGAGAAACGAAGATGGACACACCACTTCGTACTGTGAGGCCAAATATTGTTCAATCGATACGCGCATTTCGCGTACCGGAATTGCAAGACGCGGCGACCGAATTAGGCCATCACTTCCTGTACGCTAATCTGGGCAACGCCCAGAGCAAGCAGGATGTGCTGGACATGATTGCGGCCCAGTACACCTTCCCCGCCCATTTTGGCAAAAACTTCGATGCGCTTTACGACTGCATGACCGACTTGGTTCATAAGTCTGGCCAACAACCTGGCTTTATCGTGGTGCTGGAACAAATTCCAGCCAACGCCAAGTTCGACAAAGAAGCGCGCGAGCAGCTGCTGGACATCTTTCGGGATGCCGCAGACTATTGGGCGGATCGAAAGATTCCGTTCCGATGCTTCTATTCTTTTCTGTAGCCCGCTCCCCAGACATCGGCCAAGGGGATCGGGCGAATGAGGCCCAGCAATCAGTAGATGAAGGCGGCGAAGTGATGCCGACCGACAAGCTGATAGACGTGTCGCCATTGGCGCTTCGCATGAGCAGTCCTTTCAACGCGAGTTATTGGATGGCAGCAGCTTAAAACTGCTCGACATCTGTTGCGCGTGGCGAACACCTTGCTTGCACGAAAAAGCCCGCACCAAGCGGGCTTTTTTATGCATCACAACAAGCGCTGCCAAGTCCTCTATCGCCTGAGTGCCTAACGCTTTATCAATCAGCGCCAGCTGTCCACGGCCTGTGCCTCACGGTTTATCGGTCAGCCCGGCGGCAGACAGCGCCTGCACCAAGGCAATGTATTCGTCCACCGGAACTTCTTCAGCTCGACGTTGAACATTGAATTCACCACCGAATTCGCGCGCCTCTAACCAGCGGCCAAGCGTGTGGCGCAGCAACTTGCGACGCTGGCTGAAAGCCAATCGCACCACTTCGCTGAGCAGCTTCACTTCGATCACCGCGGGTTCGGCATGCGGCACCATGCGCACGACGGCGCTGTTCACACGCGGCGGTGGATCAAAGCTTTGCGGCGGCACCAACAGCACATTCGCCATCGCATAACGCCATTGCAACATGACGCTCAGCCGCCCGTAGTCAGACGTTGAAGGCTTGGCCACCATGCGGTCAATCACTTCCTTTTGCAACATGAAGTGCTGGTCTTCAACCACGTCGACCACATCCAATAGATGAAACAGGATCGGCGTGGAAATGTTGTACGGAAGATTACCGACCACGCGGAGTTTTCTAGCCCCCACGCTTCCCACTGCGTGTGGTTCGCTGCCCCCCGAGGGGGCTGACCTTGCTTGGGGCTGCCCGGCACTGCGGTCTATGGCCCCCACGCTCCCCACTGCGTGTGCTGAGCCACCAATATCTGCGGCGAGTTGGCGGAAGTCGACTTTCAAGACGTCGCTTTCGACCACGCTGAGTCGCGGATGCCCACGCAGTTGCCTGGCCAAATCACGGTCTAGCTCAATCACCGTGAGGTGTCCGAGTCGCTCGACCAAGGGTTGCGTCATCGCCGCTAGGCCAGGGCCGATCTCCACCATGGGTTCGCCCGGCTTCGGATCAATCGCCAGAATGATGTCTTGAATGATGCCGCGATCGGTCAGGAAATGCTGACCGAAACGCTTGCGCGCTATGTGTTTCATGCAGTTTTCTTATCTTCGAGAGGCAGCGCAAGACACGCAGTGTGGAGCGTGGGGGCTAACATACTCAGTTTCGAAATTCCACGTAAGCACGACCGCGCACATCTTGTAACCACTGGTTAAAGGCTTCGTCCGTTTTTTTCTCACGCAGTTGGTTGCGCACCACATTCCGCTCCTCGGGCTCGGTGAGAGCCTTTTCACGTCGCGCCAGCACCTCAATCAGGTGGACACCAAAACGTGACACCAAGGGGTCGGCCACCTGACCCGGTGCGAGCTGATTCATGACCTGCTCGAATTCGGGCACGAACATACCCGGCGAGGCCCAGCCAAGATCGCCGCCCTCCTTGGCGGAACCATCCTGGCTGTTCTCCCGCGCCAATGTCGCGAAGTCAGCTTGCCCGGCAGCAATGCGGCGTTTGAAGTCGGCCAGCATCTCTTTGGCAGCTTGCTCCCCCAGTTCGGGACTAAGCCGCAGCAAGATGTGACGGGCACGGGTCTGGGTCACGCTGAGGGCCGTTATCCCTCGCTTTTTCTCGATCAGTTTGATCACATGAAAACCCGCACCGCTGCGCAATGGTCCGACCAAACCGCCCGCTTGAAGGTTGCGAGTCGCTTCGACAAACAGCGTTGGCAAGCGCTCGGCCGGCCGCGGACCGAGTTCACCACCACTTGCAGCTTCAGGAGAGTCAGACATTTCAGCTGCCACGCTGGCAAAGGGTTCGCCAGCGCGAATACGTGTCACGGCGCGCTCGGCCTTCGCCTGCAGGACGCCCACTTGCTCGATAGAGGCTGTCTCTGGTACTGCCACCAAGATTTGTGCGATGTTGAGCAGCTCAGGGCCCGCTTGCGCTTGCGCATCGCGTTCGCGAAGGAACTGGTCGATATCTTGTTCGCTGATTTTGATGCGCGAGTCGACTTCGCGTTCGCGTAACCGCACCAACGTCAACTCATCGCGCAGGTCGGCTCGAAAACGTGTGTAGTCCATGCCATCCGCCACGAGCTGCCTTTTCAATTCGTCCAAGGACAGCTTGTTTTGTCTGGCCACGGTTGCGACCGCTTGGTCAACCGCGGCTTCTTCTGGGCGCACGTCCAGCGTGCGCGCCAATTGCAGCTGAGCGCGCTCGATGATCAGCCGCTCTAGTACCTCACGCGCGAGCTGATTGCGCGGCGGCACCGTGCCTTGACGCGACAGCTGCTGCTCAATACGGACAAGACGAGACTGCACTTCATTGTTGGTGATCGGCTCGGAATTGACGACTGCGACGATGAAGTCGCCTGGGCGAGAGTCAGCACCAACAACGGCCGTCGAGGGCAGACTGGGGGCCCGGGCCGCCCCCGGAAGCCGCAAGGTTTGGGCGCTCGCCGGCAGTAACAGCCCAGCCAGTGTCAGCGCCGCGACGAGTCGACCCATTCCACTGCGCGTGGACTGAGCAGAGACCAATGGAAAAAAGTGCTTAGTCATAGTTGGTAAATCGGCTTGGCGGAGCGATCTGCTCGCGCAGAAGTTGGTATTTCGGAATATTGGCGCGGAGGGCTTGGAGAGGGTTCTCGCCAATTCGGGCAAAGCCAGAAAATTCAAGCTGGAACATGAGTTGGGTATTCCCAAGCTGAGAAGTTCCAACAGCGGTGATGACTGGCGTGCGCTGCAACACGACGCGGCCTATCCAACAGCAACCATCATATTCAAAGCCAACGATTGAATTAACCAACGTTTTGTCGATCATGCTGTAATTCAGGCGTCCGACGGTGTACCAGCGTCCACTCCCTTGGCCGCGGCCTGCGCCGAGGTCTTCGCCCTTGTCGCCCCAGAGATCATTGATAGGCCATTGCCAGCTGATACCGCGCTGATCGCTGATACCGACCTGCTTCAGGTAAGACACGTTAATGACTCTGTAGTTACTGGGGCTGTAACGCACCCCAAAACTGCTGCGTTCAACTTCTCCGAGCTTCTGGTTGTATTGCGCGGTGGCGTCGGCAGACCACTGGCGCGTCCAGTTCGCCGTAGCGCCGAGCAGCAGGTCGCTCAGGCGGTCTGTCACGGGCGGCGTCTGGGCCGCAGGTGGAATCGGCGGGAGTGTTACCAGCTGGTCCTCAAACCGCAGGCGCTGAGCCACCCCAAAACGCATCAGCTCAGCCCCGCTGGCCGGGTCTAACAAGCGCGACGTCACGCCAAGCGTCAGCAGATTCGCATCCGAAATCCGGTCATTGCCGGCAAATGCGTTTTCAGTGAAGACTGTTGCGAAATTAAAACTATTTTCGCCAGAGTCATAGACAGGTAAAAAGTTTTGATTCCGGTAGGGCGTGCGCACGTAAAACGCACGCGGCTCCAGCGTCTGAGTGAGATTGCGGCCAAAGAATGATGCATCACGTTCAAACTGCAACCCAGCGTCCAAGCTGAAGGTGGGTACCACTACGTTGGCGGACGTGGCACCCCCACTGCCGGGAGTGGTCAACGCAGAATCAAACTGGTAGCTGGTGGCACGCAGCTGCAGCTTGGGCGTGATGTAGCCGGCAGGCCAGAGAAAGGGCCGGCTGACTTCGGCCCGGGTGAAAGCCCTTTGTGCGTTCGGTTGCTTGGTCAGACTACTCACGGATGAGAAACCGGTGAAGTCGCCGTCCACCGACCAGTCGAAACCGCTCAGCCCGCCCAACGGCACATTGCTTCGGGCGTAACGGGCGGTAATTTGCGGTAACCGGTCGTAAGGCGGCACAACGACCGACGCAGGGTCTTGCAAGACCTGCCATTTCTGCACCCGAAACCCAGTGCTCAAAAAACCTTTGGCCCAAGTCAGGTTGAGGTCATTGTTCAACAGGCGCTCCGTCAGCGTACTGCCGCCTAAACCGTTACCACTCAGACTGGTGCCGCCGAAGCCCGCAAAATCTCGCCAGTAGTTGTTGTCGCTGACGCGATTCAGCGTCAGGCCAACGCCGATGTTGCCAATGCTGGAAACACCTGTGTTGACAACGCCATTGTGCTGATAGCCTAAAGACCAGCGATCCTCGTTGCGCAGGATGTCAGCGGGTAGGTAGCTGGCGCGCAATATGCCCCGGTAGGTAGGTTCGAGGTAACGAAATTCTCCCGCCATATTGACGCCGCGCTTGCTGGCGTACGTCGGCGTCAGGGTGGCATCACGGTTCGGCGCGATGTCAAAGTAATAAGGTGTCGTCAAGGCGAAGCCACTGATCGAGTCCACGGCAAAGGTTGGCGGCATCACGCCTGACTTGCGCTTGTCACTCAAGGGAAAGGAAATCGAACCGGGCCAATGCAAGATCGGCACGTCCTTGAAGCGCAAAGTGGCGCTGGTCGCAGTGCCAATTTCTTTTTCGAAATCAAAGGTGAAACGCTCGCCGGTCATCTGCCAGTCGGGCATCCAGCTTTCTTCGTTGCCACGTTCGCAGGTCGTGTAGGTAGCGTGGTTCGCCACAAAGTGTTTGTCGTCAACAAAAATAATTTGTGCGGCTTGCCCGTTGCCGCCAGACAAAAATCGGTAGCTTGGTTGCGTGAACGCACCCTCGAAGGTGTCGATCTTCACCTCCAGCTCCGGCCCCCAGAACAAATTGCCAGAATTGCTGATGCGCACATTGCCGCGTGTTTTGACCAGGTCGTCAGGCTGAAAGTATTCAAGCCGATCGGCACGCAGCGACGTCTTGCCCCGTCGCAATTCAGCATTGCCGTCGATAGTGGTTTCAAGGCTGGTACGGCCAGTGATTTGGTCGCCATAAACAAAGGTTGGCACCTCGTTGCCGGGGCCTTCGGGCTGTTTGTCGGCCAAGCGCGGCGAGCTTTTCAGCGTCGGCTGCAGCTCGCTTGGCGCAGGATTGGTCGGCCAGGTTTGGGCGTGCAAAGGCGCACCAGTCATGAGACCAAGCGCGATCAAATGGACCAAGCTGAGGACTGCATGCCCGATGGGCGCGAGAATAAGGGGAGTGTGAGATGCAGAACGCATCATTAATATGAGATAAACCCGGTTTGTCGATTTCCGTCTGATTATCCATGACCCTCCCTTCTTCAAGTGCGCCAAATAACCCGGACGATGTCATGCCCACCACTTCAACCATCGCCTGGACCGATCCTGCGCGGGCGGCCGCCTTTGCAAAATGGCTGGCAGCCACCAGTGCAAGTTGTCAGCTAGACCCTGCCTCACTGCGCTTGGCATCGGCCGACGCCAGCTTCAGGCGCTACTTCCGGATCAGTCAGGGCGCCAGCAGCTGCATCATCATGGACGCGCCGCCGGCGCAGGAAGACTGCGCGCCCTTCGTCAAAGTCGCAGAGCTGATGGCCCAAACCGGGCTGAACGCGCCGCGCGTACTGGCTTGGGACCAGACGCAAGGCTTCATGTTGCTGACTGATCTTGGCTCGCAGACCATGATGGATGTCATCAAGCAACAAGGTTCGCTGGACATCGTGCCGCAAAACGGCGAGTTCATTCACCGGCTGTACATGGACGCGGTGGATGCCTTGATTCAATGGCAACTGTCGTCACGGCCCGATGTCTTACCAGACTATGACGACGCCCTGTTGTCACGCGAACTGGCGTTGTTCCCGGACTGGTACATCGCCCAGCACCGCGGTATCGCCGTCGACTCGGCGCTGCAAGAAAAACTGGCTGGTTTTTTTACGCAGATCAAAGACAGCAATCTGAATTCGTTGGGCGGCGCGCGCGTGTTTGTGCACCGGGACTTCATGCCCAGAAACTTGATGGCAGCAAGATCGGTCGAGCATCGCCCGACGCTTGGCGTGTTGGATTTCCAAGACGCGGTCTACGGCCCGATCACGTACGACATCGCCAGCTTGATGCGTGACGCTTTTTTGAGCTGGGATGAAGAGTTCGTCATCGACATCACCATCCGTTACTGGCAAAAAGCCCGCAAAGCCGGCTTGCCGGTGGGCGATGACTTCGGCGAGTTTTACCGCGCGGTGGAATGGATGGGCCTACAACGGCACCTCAAAATTCTCGGCATTTTTGCGCGCCTGACCTTGCGCGACGGCAAGCCGCAATACTTGGCGGACACGCCGCGCTTCATCAAGTACGCCCGCAGCACCGCTTCTCGCTACCGCCCACTCGGGCCCTTGATGGTCTTGCTCGACAAGATTGAGGGCAACGAAACCCGCATCGGGTACACCTTTTAATGGCCGCCCGTTTTTTTGCCGATCTGCCGATGGCGGCGGGCGCCACCTTGAGCCTGCCCGACAGCACCGCGCGCCATGTGCAAGTGCTGCGAATGCAGCCTGGGCAGCAGATCACGCTGTTCAATGGTCAGGGCGGCGAGTGGGACGCCAGCATCACGCGCATGGGCCGCAGCGATGTCGACGTCTGCTTGGGCGCGCACCGCGCCAGCGAGCGCGAAGCCGGCCGCCGCGTGCAATTGGCG
>CANFZL010000037.1 GCA_947451205.1 Comamonadaceae bacterium | reverse complement strand
GCGCTTTTCCAGCTCGCTGACATCTTCATAGGCAAACAAACGAACGCTGTAGCTCACGGGGCGGCAACGTCCATGCGGCGGCGCAGGCGATTAGCCTCGTCCCTGTCGCCGGCTTGCTCGGCACGCAAAACCTGTACGCCCAGCCAAGCCAGCAAAGGTCGACGCCAGCCTTGGGCTGACGCAGTCTCTACCGCTTGCGTCAAAGCGGCGGGGCTGGCTTGACCGTTGCGCAGTAGCACACCCGCACCGACCAGCCGTGACAGCGGCTCGTCCATGGCCTGCATCACGCTGGCTTGTGCCGTGGGCGTGGCCGAGGCCAAGCGTTGCTGAGCAGCCGGCAGCAGCGCAGCGGTCTGAGCCGTGGCGCGTCCGGCCAAGTAGTCGGCATAGGCTTGGTCAGCCGCCGACGCATCTGCGCGCAGCAACTCAAAACCGTCACACGACTCCAACACCAAACTGGCCACGCGGGTAGCGCAGCGCAGCAGTTCAAGCCGGGCCAAGGCGTCCGGCCTGCCGGTGCTGGACAACGCCTGCTTGGCTTTGTCAAACTCCAGCGTCTCAACCCGCGTGTTGCCCGTCAGGTAGGCGGTGACAAAACGGTCGCTGGCGCTCTTGGCACTGAGTTGCCAGTCCGGCACGGCTGGCTGGCTGGCGCAGCCTTGCAACAGGATCAACAAACTCCCAACAGATGCAACGCTCAAATGTGGAAAACGGAAAAGGGTCATGGAAGTTTCACCTCAGTCTCACGGGCAAACGGCCACTTGCGATTGACCTCGTTGACCAGGCTTTCGACCTTGATCAAACTGCTCTCCACCTCAGCGCGCAGTGTGCCGAGATCTGCGGTGGCAACCCTGGCATTGGCACCCACCGCCTGCGCTTCGACCAGCACCGCATCAACCCGCTTCAGGCTACCTCGGGCTTCGCCCAGCAGGCCGTTGAGTTGAACGATGGTGGTGCGGGTTTCGGGCATCACGCCGCCCGGGCCAAACACCTGCGTGTCGGCGCGCAAAGTCAGCCCGTCCAGACGCGCCAGCAAGGTGTTGGTACGCTCCAGTGTGAGGAGTAATTTTTTGGCTTCAACGTCATTGCCGAGCAACACACCGAGCGCGCCGGTCGGGCCTTTGAGTTTCTCGGTCAGCTGCTGCACATTGGCCAAACTGCCGCCCAAAGCGCCTTCGTTGCTGACCAGCGTTTGCACGCTCTCAACCAGTTCGCGGGCAGCCGACATCAAGCGCGGAATGTCTGCCGAGGCGTCGCCACGCAAGACCTCCCGCACGGCACCATCGGGCAACAGCGGGTCGGTCAAAATGCCGCTGTAGGCGCGGATATTGGTGTTGCCAACCAGCCCGCGTACCAGCGTGAAAACGCTCGATTGACGCAACCAGTGGGCTTGTTTGAGCGGCACGTCGACCAAGATGCGCGCCTTGCCATCAGGGGCTAGTTCGATGCTGCCGACACGGCCAATTGCAAAACCTGAAAAGGTCATGTCCATCCCAACAACCACACCTTCAGAATCATCACTGACGAGCACGAGTTTTTGCGTGCTTTCAAAAGCACCACGCGCATACAGAACGTAGACGGCAGAACCCAGCACCAGCGCCAGCATAAAAACCAGCAGCAGCAAGGCCTTGAGCTCAAGGCGGCGTGCAGACGGCACGGGTTCAGGATCACTCAAAGATGACATTCAGATCCTCTGCAAATCAGCTCAAAAGTTCAATAATAGTTGCCAACGAGTGAGACCACTTCGATCAGCAAGATGACCACAAACATGCGCGCCAGCGCACGCAACTCAGCGCCGTGCCGGACGCCGCCCGGGGCTTCGTCCAACATGGCTGACGCCATCGGCATGAGCGCCACGGCCAAGCTGAAAAACAGCGTTTTCATGACAAAAATCAGCGTCACTGCCGGGGTGAACACCTGGCCAAAAAGTCGCGTGTAGGCCGTTAAGGCCGACAGATTGAAACCATACACGGCCACATACGCCAACACCAGCGCGACCACACAACTCAGCGCCGCCAAGGTGACGCTGGCAAAGACACCGGCCACCACACGCGGCATGACTTCTTGCCTTAACGGATCACGGCCTTGCGCGGCGATGGCCGCCAATTTGCCGTGCCTGCGCATATCGGACAGCTCGGCGCTGCTGGCCATGGTGGTGCGCAAGGCGACGAACATCGCTGCGCTCAATGGAATGAGCTCCAGCACCAGCACCCGAATAGTCACCTGCAGCGCGTACTGCGAGAGCCCATAACTCTGCGCCGTGACCACCACAATGCGCGTGATCACCAGCGTGATCAGCGCACACAGCAGCGTGAACCAAACCAGAATCGGCGCGGTGCCCTGCACCATGTGACGGGCCAGCAGCACGCGGTTGTTGGGTGAATAACTGGCTGGCGAAAAAGCCAGCACCAAGACTTGAGCGCCAAAATACAGCACGCGCCACCAACCGACGAACCAGTTGATGATGAGTGCTGTTGCGGTCACGTGCTGACCTGCTCGTTAACCGTGGCCATGGCTTGCCCCAGTTGCACCGGCCCGCCAGCCTGCCAATCAGGGTTGAACTGCAAAGGCCCAGCAGGGAACAGCAAGACCACGGTTGAGCCGAGCAAAAACCGGCCCATCTCATCGCCTTTTTTTAACGTTACCGGCGGCGTTGAGTCTGTGTAATGCCATTCGCGCAGCGTGTTTTGGCGCGAGCGGTTCACCACGCCATGCCAAACCGTCGCCATGCTGCCAACAATCGTTGCCCCGACCAAGGTCAAAACCATAGCCCCGTGGGGCGTCTCAAAGACACAGACCAAACGTTCGTTGCGGGCAAACAAACCTGGCACGCCGCGCGCGGTGACTGGATTCACAGAAAACAGATCACCCGGCACATAAATCATGCGCAACAAACGGCCATCACACGGCATGTGAATGCGGTGGTAGTCACGCGGGCTCAGGTAGACCGTGGCGAAACTGCCGTCCCGAAATTGCCCAGCCAGTGTCGCGTCACCGCCGACCAGCGCGGTGGTCGAATACTGATGCCCCTTGGCCTGAAAAATCTGATCATCCTCAATACGGCCAAACTGGCTGATGGCGCCATCGACCGGACAGATCCATGCAGCGCTGGCCAGCGGCCTGGCGCCCGGCTTTAAAGCGCGGGTGAAAAAGTCGTTGAACGAGAGGTAACTGGTGATGTCGGAGTTAGCCGCTTCGCTCATGTTGACGGCGTATTTGCCAACGAACCAGCGAATCAACGCCGTGGTGACCCAGCCGCGCTGGCGCGACGCGACAAAGCCCGCAAACGTCGTGATGGCCTGCTTAGGCAGGAGGTATTGAAGAAGAACTTTGAAACGATCAGGCACACGGACTCACGGAAATGGATGAACGTCGGCCATTTTATAGAGCCGCAGCGCTCCTCAGTCTGGCAGCACGCGCAAAAGACGACCCTCGGGGCTGTCGGTCAACACGTAAAGCAAGCCGTCCGGCCCTTGGCGTACATCACGGACGCGGCCCACGCCCTCCAGCAGCTTGTGTTCGCGCTGTACGCGGCCCTTGAAAGGTGCATCCAGCTCCATGCGGTTCAGGTAGCCAAACTTCAGCGACCCCACGAACAGATTGCCGCGCCAAGCCGAACCGTAACGATCACTGCTCAAGAAAACCATACCTGACGGTGCGATGGACGGCGTCCAGTGGTGCACGGGCGGCTCCAACCCAGCGCGTGCGCTGATGCCAGCACCGATTTTTCCACCGCCGTAATTAACGCCATGCGTGATGACGGGCCAGCCATAGTTGCGTCCCGGCAGCGGTAGATTGATCTCGTCACCACCTTGCGCGCCATGCTCATGCGTCCACAAAGTGCCATCGGGTGCGAGCGTCGCGCCCTGCACATTTCGGTGGCCCCAGCTCCAAATTTCGGGCAAAGCGCCTGTGCGCTTTAGCACAGGATTGTCTGCAGGCACCGAACCGTCTTTATTGATGCGGATGATCTTGCCAATGTGGTTGTCCAGCTTTTGCGCATCAGCCATGCGTGAATAACGATCACCCAAGGTCAAAAACAAAGTGCCGTCGGGCTGGCCGCTTTTCTGGCCCTCCACGATCCGGCAACCGAAGTGAGCACCGCTGTCAACTTTCGGTTTTTGGCTAAAGATGACCTTGAGGTTTTGCAAGGCCGTGTTGTCAGCGCTCAGCGTCGCCCGGGCCAAGGCCGTGCTGTTGCCCCGTCCGTCTGCCGCAGGTTCTGAAAAACAAAAAGACAGTGCGCGCGACTTATCAAAATCGGCATCCAGCAGCACGTCGAGCAAACCGCCCTGCCCGCCTGCCGCGATCGCCGGCAAGCCCGAAATCGGCGCAGCGCGTTGGCCGTCAGGGCTGATCACGCGCATGCGCCCGGGCCGTTCCGTCACCAAGAAGTGTTTGTTTGGAAGAAATGCCAGCGCCCAAGGATTTTCCAAGTCTGTGGCCACCACTTCGGCGCGGACGCTTTGGGCTGTTGCAGGCATGGCCACAGACAACACGCCGGCGATGAGCCCTAGCGAGAGCACCGGCCCAAGCCTCGAACTCGAAGAGCAATTCACATTTGTCGCATCTGTCCAACCCATGGCTATTTCTCCAAAATTCAAAAGAGGTAAAAGGTAATATGCCATGCTCCTTCCTGTAGAGCTTGTCTACTGCCAAAGACTGGGCTCATTTGGGACTTGACGCTGAGCCGCCACGTCAGTAAGCTCCCCCGATGCGTTTTAGACTGATCAAGCCCACTTTTGCACCCGGCGTCGCCTTGGCCTTGAGCCTTTTGATCAGCACAGGCGCAAACGCTGCACCGAACGCTGACGAACTCGACGTTTGGATTGCCGATAAAGGGCTGTTGTCGCAAATCCAACAAGTTAGGCAACATGTCAGCCTAAAAGCCTCCGAACTCGTGGTCCATGCCATCGGCTTTCTTGGCGTACCTTACCTACGCGGTGGCAACACGGCAGAAACTGGTTTTGACTGCAGCGGCTTTGTCAAAGCCATTTACGAACAGACCATCGGCTTTGTCCTGCCACGCCGCGCTGAGCAACAGGCGGCAGTCACCCAAAACATCGACAAAAAAGATTTAGTCCCTGGCGATTTGGTCTTTTTCAACACCATGCGCAGAGCCTTCAGTCACGTCGGCATTTACATCGGTGACGGCAAGTTCATCCACTCACCAAAACCTGGTGCTGAAGTGCGCGTGGAAAGTCTTGCTGCTGCCTATTGGAACCGTCGCTTTGACGGCGCTCGTCGGGTCGATGCCGCCCAAGATGACGCCGGCTCGACTGTGGCTGCGGCGCTGCGATCACCAGCGAAACCTTAGCCAATCGTCAGCGATCAGCCAGCATCTGCTGCAGTAACCAAGTGCCAGCCCTGCCCAGTGGCCGCTGACGCGACCAAACAGCGTCCACCGGCACGCGTTGCGGCCAGCCGCGCGCGTCGAGCTCATGCAGCGTGCCGACCGCAAAACGCGTGACCATCCAGCGCGGAATCGCGGCCCAGCCAAAACCCAGCACGGCCATCTCCAACAGCATCAGGTAGCTAGACGCTGACCATGAACGACGCGCAGCGGACATGAGTCGGTCAGCACGACCCTGATAGGTGTCAAGGCGGAGTTCCCGGTAATGGGCCAGCATGTCGGGCGTGACGTCCTTCATGCCTGCCAGCGCGTGGTTGACGGCCACAAAGAGCGTGATCTCGGACTGCTCGGCTATCGTGGCCGAGCCAATGTCAGACGGGTATGCGGCCTGCGCGCCGACCACGCCGATGTGCGCTCGACCGTTTTGCACCAGTGCCACAAGGTCGCCGTGCTCGGCAATCAGGCACTCGAACTCCAGGTCGGGAAAACGCTGCTCGAAGGCCATCAGCATGCCCTCAAAACCATCGGATTGGTAGGTGTCAGACCAGACCACGCTGAGCTTGGCCTCTAGGCCGCCGCCGAGCTGGCTGGCCGATAAGTCGAGGCGGTCGCTGGCCGCCAAAATCTCTTGCACCTTGCCCAGCATCACCCGGCCGTGGTCGGTCAGTGTGGGTTTTCGGCTGCTGCGATCGAACAGGCTCAGGCCCAAGTCGATCTCAAGGTTGGCAATGGCGCTGCTCACGGTGGACTGGCTTTTACCCAGCTTGCGAGCAGCAGCCGAGAACGAGCCGAGCGTGGCGGCTTCGGCAAAGGCGGTCAAGGCTTCAGGGGAATGGCGCATAGCTTGGGGCACTCTTTATCGAACAACCTATCTATTTTTCAGATAGTTAATTATTTTAAAGTATTGGAATAACCGATGAAAATAGAGAATTTCATCTCCACTGCTTTTCAAAGTCCCCATGAGCCTCCAGAAGTCCATCCAAGAACGTTTTTTCCATGCCCTCGGTTTCGAAGTGCTGGCGATTGCCATCTGCGCCCCGTTAGGCGCTTGGCTGCTGGGTTATTCGCTGGCCCACATGGGCTTGCTCACCCTCATGATCTCGCTGATCGCCATGCTTTGGAACATGGTCTTCAACGCCATTTTCGACCGGCTCCAGCTGCGGCTGGGTTTTAACCGCACGATGGCTGTTCGAGCCGCGCATGCCGTCGCGTTTGAAATCGGTCTGGTGCTGGCAGTCGTGCCACTGGCCGCTTGGTGGCTGGGCATCAGTCTGTGGCAGGCCTTTTTACTGGACATCGGCATCGTGCTGTTTTTCCTACCCTACACCTTTGCGTACAACTGGACTTACGACACCTTGCGCGTGCGGGTGACACATCGATAGCGATCGGAATCACTTCATCTGCACAGACCCAGAAACGTCGACGATCACGGTGCTGTTGCCTGCTTCCGCGGGAATCGGCGCATCAGACGTGACGGACTTCGCTGCCATCGCGAGCATGCGTGGGCGTGCCGGACCTTGGTCATTAGCGTTGATATTCACCTCACGCAGCGAGTAGGACGAAAAACCGAAGCTTTCTGCGACCTGTGCCGCCTTGGTCTTGAAGCCCGCGATGGCTTGCGCCTGCGCCTCGCCCTCGACTCGGGCACGCGCCTCGCGGCTCAGGGCAAAACCAACTTGACCCAGCGTCAAAGTCTGCATCTTGCCGGCAGCCGCCGTGATGCGCGGAAAATCCCGGCCCTCCAACAAAACCTCAATCGTGCCCCGCCAGCCGTTTATCTTGCCGTCTTTGGCATAACGCGGGTACAGGCTGAAGTTGCCGGTGCGCACCTCCATCAAGCCGGGCTGTGCAGTCTTTTTGGCCTCGTCCAACGCCGCCTCCAGCGCCACCCTGAGTTGGTTTTGCACAGCGGCTGAATCGCTGCCGTCGCGCATGGTGCTCATGGCAATGGTCAGCAGGTCTTGCTGAACCTCGACCGTTGCGCTGGCCGACAACTGCGCGACGTTTTGCAGATCCGCTTGCGCCTGAGTCTGGATCGTCTGGGCGAATAGACCGCTGCAACCGACCAGCAGCAGGGAAATCGACAAAAATTGGGTGCTTTTTTTCAACGCTTGACTTTCAATAAAAGGCTTCATGCTGAGGCCTGCGGGACAAATCCCGCAGGCCTCAAGTTAAGCGATATTCAAAAGGTCAGGTGTCAGCATTCGTCACTGTTGATGACCGAAGCGTCGGCGCAGGCTGGCGGACTCAACCCTCGCGGCGTTTTCGCTCAAAGTAGTCGTTGGTGACCTTGCTCACAACCGGTGACAGCAGCACCAGAGACACCAAGTTAGGGAAAGCCATGAAGGCATTCAAGGTGTCGGCCAGCAGCCAGACAAAGTCCAAATGCGTGACTGCACCGACCAACACGAACAGCGTCCACAGCGCCCGGTAAGGCAGGATGATCTTGCTGCCGAAGAGGTAGCCCCAGCATTTTTCACCGTAATACGCCCAGCCGAGGATGGTGGTGAAGGCAAACACCGTCAGCGCGATAGCCACAAAATACTGACCAAAACCCGGCAACGCCGCGCCAAATGCGCCCGAACTCAGTGCCGCGCCCGACAGGCCGCTGCTCCAGAGCCCGGTGACGATGATCACCAGACCCGTCATCGTGCAAACGAGGATGGTGTCGATGAAGGTACCCATCATGCCGACCAGGCCGGACTCAGCTGCGTCCTTGGTTTGGCCAGCCGCCTGTGCAATACCGGCCGTGCCCAGACCGGCTTCATTGGAAAAGATACCGCGTGCTACGCCATAACGCATGGCTAGCATGATGGTGGCGCCGGTAAAACCGCCCACAGCCGACAGCGGCGTGAAGGCATGCGTGAAGATCAGACCGAAAGCCGCAGGGATTTCATTGGCATACATCCCCAACACGATCAATGATGCGGCGATGTAGCCGATGCACATGGCCGGCACCAGCTTGGCAGCCACCGCGCCAATGCGCTTGACGCCGCCCAGCAAAACAAAACCGGTGAGCACCATCAGCACCACACCCGAAACCCAAGGAGAGACTCCAAAGCTGGCGTCAAGTGCTGCGGCAATGCTGTTTGACTGCACCATGTTGCCGATGCCAAAACCGGCCAGCCCGCCAAACAGCGCAAAAGCCACTCCTAGCCAGGCCCAGCGACGACCCAGTCCGTTTTTGATCGCAAACATGGGACCACCCACATGCTCCCCGCGGTCATCGACCTCGCGAAAGTGCACCGCCAACAACACCTCAGCGTACTTGGTGGCCATGCCGACCAGTGCGGTCATCCACATCCAGAACAGAGCGCCCGGCCCGCCGATGGCAATCGCCGTGGCCACACCGGCAATGTTGCCGGTACCGACGGTGGCGGCTAAAGCGGTCATCAAGGCTGCATAAGGCGTGATTTCACCCTTGGCACCCGCCTCCGCTTGACGACTTTTCCAGACCATTCGAAAACCCATGACAATGCGCCGCAGCGGCATCAGCCCGAGCCGCAACTGCAAGTACAGGCCGGTACCCAGAATCAGCACCAACATGGGTGGACCCCAGACAAAATTGTTGATCGTCGTGACGATCGAAGTGAGCGTGTCCATGATTTCTCGCTTGATGTGGTTGTGAACGATTCAATGCCCCAAAAATATGCATCAATATAATTCATCAAAGACATTTATTGAATTAAAAATACATTGTTAGAACTCATATTCAAACAAGCCACGACAGCCACAATGCAAAAAGCCCGAACCCGTCAAGGTTCAGGCTTTTTGCCTGCCTGGATGCCGTTATTTACTTGCGCGTAGGCGGCAAATCGGTGCAGCTGCCATGCGCCACTTCTGCCGCCATGCCGATGCTTTCGCCCAATGTCGGGTGCGGGTGAATTGTCTTGCCAATGTCGATAGCGTCAGCGCCCATCTCGATCGCCAAGGCCACTTCACCGATCATGTCGCCGGCATGTGTGCCGACCATGCCACCACCCAAAATCTTACCGTGACCATGCGCTTCCGGACTGTCGTCAAACAACAGTTTGGTGACGCCTTCGTCGCGGCCGTTGGCAATCGCACGGCCTGAAGCCGTCCAAGGGAACAGGCCTTTTTTGACCTTGATGCCTTGCGCTTTAGCTTGATCTTCAGTCAGTCCAACCCAGGCGATTTCGGGGTCGGTGTAGGCGACGCTTGGAATCACGCGGGCGTTGAACGCCGCACTGGCCAATTCCTTGTTGCCAAGCAACTCACCGGCGATGACTTCAGCAGCCACATGGGCCTCATGCACAGCCTTGTGCGCCAGCATGGGCTGACCGACGATGTCGCCGATGGCAAAGATGTGCGGCACGTTGGTGCGCATCTGAATGTCTACCGGAATGAAGCCGCGGTCGCTGACGCTGACGCCGGCTTTGTCTGCAGAGAGCTTCTTACCGTTTGGCGTGCGGCCCACCGCTTGCAGCACCAAGTCGTAAGTTTGCGGCGCTGGAGCGCCCTCACCTTCAAAGGTGACTTCAATGCCGGCCGGTGTCGCTTTGGCAGCCACGGTTTTGGTCTTGAGCATGATGTTGTCAAAACGCGGCGCATTCATTTTTTGCCAGATTTTGACCAAGTCGCGATCAGCGCCTTGCATCAGGCCGTCCATCATCTCGACCACGTCAAGGCGCGCACCGAGGGTGCTGTAAACCGTGCCCATTTCCAAGCCGATGATGCCGCCGCCCAAGATGAGCATGCGCTTCGGTACATCCTTGAGATTGAGGGCGCCGGTCGAATCGACCACACGCGGATCTTCTGGCATGAAGGGCAAGCGCACGGCTTGCGAGCCGGCAGCGATGATGCACTTCTTGAACGCAATGGTTTGCTTCTTACCGGTCTGTGCTTGCGCGTCGCCTGAAGTCTCGCTGACTTCAACATGATTGGCGCCGACAAAGTTGCCGTAGCCGCGAACCACGGTGACCTTGCGCATCTTGGCCATGGCGGCGAGTCCGCCGGTCAGCTTGCCGACCACTTTTTCTTTGTGCGTGCGCAGCTTGTTGATGTCGAGAACGGGTTCGCCAAAGCTCACGCCGAGCGAATCGAAATGCTTGACTTCGTCCATCACGGCGGCGACGTGCAACAGCGCTTTGGATGGGATGCAGCCGACGTTCAGGCAAACGCCACCCAAGGTGGCGTAGCGCTCAACCAAGATGACTTTCAAGCCGAGGTCAGCCGCGCGGAAAGCCGCCGAGTAACCACCGGGGCCGGCGCCTAGCACCAACATGTCGCACTCTAAGTCGACACTGCCGGCGAAGCTGGCAGCGGTGGGCGCTGCAGATGCAGCGGCTGGGCTGGCCGAAGCTGGCGCGCTGGCAGCAGGCGCAGGAGCGGCAACGGCAACCGCCGCAGTGGCAGGAGCCTCAGCGGCTTCGGCCACTTCTAGCATCAGCAGAACCGAGCCTTCTTTAACGGCGTCACCGATCTTGACTTTAAGTTCCTTGACCACACCAGCATGGCTGGCGGGGATTTCCATCGAGGCTTTGTCGCTCTCGACCGTGATCAGGCTTTGCTCAGCTCTGATGGTGTCGCCGGGCTTGACCAAAACTTCGATGATGGTGACTTCTGCAAAGTCGCCGATGTCTGGCACTTTGACTTCAATCAGATGGGCTTGACTCATTGGCTTGCTTTCAACTTAAGGGTGAACAGCTCCACCGGTCCGGCGGAGTTTTTGTCAAATTCGATGCCGGCTTGAATGCCGGCCAGAGCGATTTCACGCGCTGTTTTGGCTTTGTCCCAGCTGTTGTGCATGGCACCCAGCGCAAAACTGCGGCCGGAGCCAATACCCCAAAATTCTTTGAATTCAAAAATTTCGCGGTAGCTGTAAAGCCCATAGATACCCGTCGCGTTGGCGATGACCACACTGAACTGACTCGACTCGTAAGGATCGTTGTCGTCTTCCTTGGTCTGTAAGAAAAAACTCTCTTTCAGGACAGGATGCAAACGCGTGAAGGTATCGAACACTTCGTCCTTGCTGCCAAAGCGTAAATGCTCACGGGGCAAAGCGGCCATCGCTTTGCGCAGCACCGGAAAGTGGGCCACGGTTCCGGCCATACCGATGAAGCTGCTGCCCGTCGGCGTGTCGATCTTGAAGATCTTGCTGTTCGACTCGAAGCGGCTGCTCAGTCGGGTATCGCCGAACGTCACCAGCGTGTCGGCAGCGATCGCCACTTGACCATTTTTTTTCACAACGACAAGGGTTGTCATGCTGAGACGCTCAGAGTAGAACGCGGCGGAAGTCACCCAGAATCTGACTCAAATACACATTGAAGCGGGCCGCAGCGGCACCGTCAATGACCCGGTGGTCATAGGTCAGACTCAGCGGCAGCATCAGGCGCGGTACGAACTGTTTGCCATCCCACACGGGTTCCATCGTGCTTTTGGACACGCCCATGATCGCGACTTCCGGTGCATTGATGATTGGCAGAAAATACTTGCCACCAATCCCGCCGAGACTTGAAATGGTGAAGGTTGCACCGGTCATTTCGGCCGAGCTCAACTTGCCGTCGCGGGCCTTCTTGGCCAGCTCGCCCATTTCTTGGCTGAGCTGCAAAACGCCTTTTTGGTCGGCATCGCGAATCACCGGCACCATCAAACCATTCGGCGTGTCAGCCGCAAAGCCAATGTGCCAGTAGTTTTTATAGACGATGGCATCGCCATCAAGCGAGCTGTTGAACTCTGGGTATTTTTTGAGCGTCGCCACGATGGCCTTGATCAAAAAGGCCAACATGGTGACCTTGACACCTGACTTCTCGTTTTCTTTGTTGGTCGAGACGCGGAAGGCTTCGAGGTCTGTGATGTCAGCATCGTCATGGTTGGTGACGGCCGGAATCATGATCGCATTGCGCAGCAGATTGGCACCGCTGATCTTCTTGATGCGGCTCATCTCCTTGCGCTCGACCGGACCGAACTTGGCGAAATCAACCTTCGGCCATGGCAGCAAGCCCAAAGCCGCGCCATCGCCACCGGAGCCAGCAGGCGCTTTGACGGCCTGCGCTTGGGTGCGTACATCGCCAGCCATGACAGACTTGGCGAAGCCTTGCACGTCGTCTTGGGTGATGCGGCCTTTGGGCCCGCTGCCTTTGACTTCGGCCAGAGGGACTCCGATTTCACGGGCGAATTTACGCACGGAAGGTGATGCATGCGGCAGTTGGCCGGTCACTGCGGTGGGTTCATGCGCGGGCACGGCTTGAGCGGGCGTTGCGGCGGCAACAGGTGCAACCGGTGCGCTGGCCACGGCCACAGGCGCGGCGACTGCTGCGGCTTGCGCGACAGGCGCAGCTGGTGCCGAAACCGCTGGTGCTGCCGCCGCCTCAGCAGCAGGTACTGGAGCATCCGCTTCAGCCTCCAGCACCAACACGATCGAGCCCTGCTTGACCTTGTCGTCCAGCTTGACGCGGAGTTCTTTGACCACGCCACCGTGGCTCGATGGGATTTCCATCGACGCCTTGTCGGACTCGACGGTCAGGAGCGATTGGTCAGCCTTGACCGTATCACCCGGTTTGACCAGGATCTCGATCACCGTCACTTCGTCGAAGTCGCCAATATCCGGAACCTGAATGTCTATCAATGCCATGTTGTTGTCTCCAGTTCTTCTGTCGCTTTGAGCTGGGGCTCAAGCGTAAAGCGGGTTGATTTTGTCGGTATTGATGCCGTACTTTGTGATCGCTTCAGCCACCTTGGCGACCGGCAATTTGCCGTCTTCGCTGAGGGCCTTGAGCGCCGCCAAGACGATGTAATGGCGGTCAATCTCAAAGTGTTCACGCAGCTTGCTGCGGAAATCGCTGCGGCCAAAACCGTCGGTGCCCAACACTTTGTAGTTGCGGCCCTTTGGAATGAAGGAGCGAATCTGCTCAGCATAAGCCTTCATGTAGTCAGTCGACGCAACGATCGGACCTTCGCTCTTGCCCAACTGCTGGCTGACAAAAGAAACACGCGGAGCAGTTGTCGGGTTGAGCAGGTTGTGACGCTCGCAGTCCTGGCCTTCGCGGGTCAGCTCGTTGAAGCTTGGGCAGCTCCAAACGTCAGCCGCAATGCCCCAGTCTTTGTCGAGCAACTCTTGCGCCGCCATACTTTCGCGCAGGATAGTGCCCGAGCCGAGCAACTGGACCCGCTGGGCTGACTTGCCGCCCGGCTTGGACAAATACATCCCTTTGATGATTTGCTCTTCGGTGCCAGCACTCAAGCCGGGCATCGCGTAGTTTTCATTCAACAGCGTGATGTAGAAATACACGTTGTCTTGTTTTTCCACCATGCGCTTGAGGCCGTGGTGCAGGATGACGCCGACTTCGTGCGCGTAAGTCGGGTCATAGCTGATGCAGTTGGGAATGGTGCTGGCCAAAATATGGCTGTGACCGTCTTCGTGCTGCAGACCTTCGCCATTCAGTGTGGTCCGGCCCGAAGTGCCGCCCAACAAGAAACCGCGTGCCTGCATGTCACCAGCAGCCCAGGCCAAGTCGCCAATGCGCTGAAAGCCAAACATCGAGTAGTACACGTAGAACGGGATCATGATCCGGTTGTTGGTGCTATACGAGGTCGCCGCCGCAATCCAGCTGCTCATGCCGCCGGCTTCGTTGATGCCTTCTTGCAGGATTTGGCCCTTTTTGTCTTCCTTGTAATACATCACCTGGTCTTTGTCGACAGGGGTGTATTGCTGACCATCTGGGTTGTAGATACCGATCTGGCGGAACAAACCTTCCATACCAAAGGTACGCGCTTCGTCGACCAAAAT
>CANFZL010000036.1 GCA_947451205.1 Comamonadaceae bacterium | reverse complement strand
GCGATGTCAGGATCAGCGGGGGTGTTTTGCCGTGTCAAATCGTGCAAAAACAAAACCGCATCGGCGCTTTCTATTTCCCCCCAAGCGCGTGCGATGCCTATCTTTTCAACCTCGTCAACACCCGGCAAATGGCTGTCGCGCAGACCCGCAGTATCCACCACATGCAAAGGCACGCCATCGATCTGAATGAGTTGTGAGACCTTGTCGCGTGTAGTCCCCGCAATGGGTGTCACGATGGCCAACTCAGCCCCGGCCAAGGCGTTGAGCAGCGAACTTTTCCCGGCATTGGGCTGACCAGCGATGACGACTTTGATGCCTTCACGCAAGATCGCACCTTGTGTTGCGCGCTGCTTAACATTCGCCAGAGTTGACTGTAAGCGTTGCAACTGACCGCTGGCGTCGGCCTGCTTTAAAAAGTCGATGTCCTCTTCTGGGAAATCCAACGTAGCTTCCACCAACATGCGCAAATGCACCAGCTTGACGAGCAGAGCCTGAACTTCGTTGGAGAACTCTCCTGACAACGAACGAGCTGCTGAGCGTGCTGCCGTTTCGGTGCTGGCGTCGATCAGGTCGGCAATCGCTTCGGCCTGGGCCAAATCAATCTTGTCGTTAAGAAAGGCTCGCTCTGAAAACTCACCCGGCTGGGCTACGCGCAGTCCGGCAAGTCGCTGCAAGCCGGTCATTTCATCGGTTTCAGCGGCGGCCTGTAGACAACGCGTTAGTAGCAACTGCAACACAACAGGGCCGCCATGCGCTTGTATTTCGAGCACGTCTTCACCGGTGAACGAGTGTGGTGCAGGAAAATAAAGAGCCAACCCTTGATCGATGACTTGGCCTAGTTCGTCCTGAAAAGGTAAGTAAGTCGCCTGCCTAGGCTGCAAGTTTCGGCCGCATAAAGCTTGAACGATGGGCGTTATGTCTTTACCCGAAATACGGACGATCCCAACTGCGCCACGCCCTGGCGCAGTGGCAATCGCAACGATAGGATCGAGATGACGTGCAAGCATGGTGTCTCTTATCAAAAAGGGCCGCGAAGCGGCCCTTTTCTTATTTGAACTTCGGCAAATTGAACTGCGGCGGTACACCCATTCGGGTGTTGATTACCCACTGCTGCGCAATCGACAGAATATTGTTGGTGATCCAGTACATCACCAAGCCGGCCGGGAAGAAGAAGAACATCACACTGAAAATCAGCGGCATGAACCACATCAACTTGGCTTGCATCGGATCTGGCGGCGTTGGATTCAGCGCTGTTTGCAGCATCGTCGTCAACGTCATCACCACCGGCAAGATGAAATAAGGATCGGGTGCCGAGAGGTCATGAATCCAGAGTATCCAGGGAGCGTTGCGCATTTCAACGCTCGACAACAGCACCCAGTAGAGTGCAATGAACACCGGAATCTGGATCATGATGGGGAAACAACCGCCCATTGGGTTGACCTTCTCCTCTTTGTAGATCCTCATCATCGCCTGCTGCATTTCCTGCGGCTTGTCTTTGAGGCGCTCACGCATTTCCACAATTTTCGGATTAACCGCTTTCATCTTGGCCATGCTGGCGTAAGCCTTCGCATTGAGCCAGTAAAACGCAATTTTCAGCAGCAGCACCAAGGCCACGATCGACCAGCCCCAATTCTGAATGAACTCATGCAGTCTGAAAAGCAGCCAGTACAAAGGCTTGGCCAAAATGGTCAGCCAGCCGTAGTCTTTGACCAGCTCTAAACCCGGCGCCAAGGCTTCAAGGATTTTTTCTTCCTGCGGACCGACATAAAACTTGCTGTCGATGATCTTGCTGGCACCAGGCGCAATGCTCTCGAGTGGTGTGATCATCCCGGCTGCATACAGGTTGGTGTCAACCTTGCGTAAAAACAAATCGCGCTGGAGGCCGTCGGGCAAGATCCAAGCAGAGGCGAAGTAATGCTGCACCATGGCCACATAGCCATTGCTAGCCTTCTTCTCGACATCAACTTTGTCTTTTTCAATGTCCTTGAATTCGACCTTCTGATATTTTTTAGCTTCCGTGTAAATCGCCGGACCCGTGAAAGTCGAATAGAACGAGGATTCGCCCAATGGCTTGTTGCCGTCCCGCACGAGTTGCAGATAAAGCTGTGGGGCGACTGGTTCGGTGCCCGTGTTGATGATCTCGTGGCGCACGGCGAGGTCGTATTCACCTCGCTTCACGGTGTACGTTTTCACGAGTTTGATGCCACCGACCGTAGGCGACTCGAACTTGACTTCAAACTGATTTTTGCCGTTTTGCAATGCCCGATCGCCTGGCAACACGGTCATGATTGTTTTATGTGTCGGCAGGTTGGTACCCGTCGCACCAATCAAACCAGACTGCGCTACATAGACGCGACTGTTGCTTTCGTCTAGCAACACAAAGCCCATTTTTTTATCTATCGTGTCGGCATATTTGGTAAACACTGAGCGCACCAAGGTACCGCCTTCAGTGTCAAACGTCAGTGACAGCACGTCGTTACTGACCTCAATGCGCTCTTTTTTTGCGCTTCCCGCGGTCAGCTCTGCTGGCGACGTTGACGCCATGCCTGGAACCGATGATGCCGAGGCAGCTGCGACGGGAATCGCGGTACTGGGTACTGAAGCCAAACCCGACACTGCCGGCACATTCAAAGACGCTTTAGCGCTTTGCGTGGTCGACGATGGGAAAAAGGTTGGTTTTTGGCCGTTGTGAACTTGCCATTGATCCCATAAAAGGACCATCGAAAAACCAAAAATCACCCACAAGATGGTGCGTCGAATGTCGTTCATGACGGTTTCTTTTTAGAAAGGGAAGCGGCCACGGATGTGACCATGCGGGAGAAAATGCTTCGTTTTAGGTTGACTTCATTGGCACTATTGCCAATAGAGTACCAAGTCGAAGGGAATAAACTGATGTGAGCGGCCACTGGATCTAGCCCACCTTCACACCAAGGGTGGCATCGAACCAGCCGTCCAAGCGTGAGGTATGTTCCTGCGACTGCGCCATGTTGCTGCAACGCCTGCAACGAGTACGCGGAGCATGTTGGTTCAAATCTACAACTCGAACCCAGAGATGGGCTGAGCAACAGTCGATAGCCTTTAACCAGCGTGATGAGTAAGCCCTGAGGCGTACGCGCAACGAATGACAAAATTCTTTCAGTGCTGGTCATGAATGACGCACGCCTTCTTGCATAAGCGCGACCAATTCCATGCGCACCGCTTGCTTTAACTGATCAGAGCAGGCGCTTGAGAATACCTTACGTGAAAAGTCACGCCGCAGCCTGACCACGAAAGCGGCAGGCCTTTGCTTCGGAGAAAAATCAGCACACATGGCGTAGATTTGTCTTTTAATAGCGTTGCGGGTCACTGCACGCTTGGCCCAACGTTTCGGCACCATCGCACCTAACCAGAGGTCATGCACAGGGAAAAGCGGACGCAACTTTACAATAGCAGCCGCTTTGAGAGCGCCATCAGACTCACTTGAACCTACAAGATCGCTCTTTAAAAGGGTCGACCTATGCAGTGCGAAATGCTCACTCCGTGCAATGGTTGAGCCTGCTAGTACAGCTTGGAACTGTGCTCGTGTTTTAAGCCGCTGCAATGTCTGCGCCTAGTGGCTTTAAGACTTGCCTGCGAACGAAAAGCTTAGACCGCCAAGCGCTTACGGCCCTTGGCGCGGCGAGCGGCAATCACTGCACGGCCGCCACGTGTTTTCATCCGGGTTAGAAAACCATGCGTACGTGCGCGTTTAACTTTAGATGGCTGGTATGTGCGTTTCATGATCAATCCTACTGGCTAGAAAACTTCCCTTGCATGATTCTTGTGAGCTTGGTGGCAGCAAGGTACTGCCAGCTTTGCAAGATCCGCCGGGTTCGCACGCCTGCACGTGAAAACCCCCTGTGAATCAGGGAAACCAATGATTATGGCAAATTTATCCATTGCTGGCAACTGCTTAGCTACGAGACTTTGGGTAAAGGCTCAGGCAAACAACTTTGAGGGGCCTCTTAAACGTCAAATCACCGCTTCCTTAGAGGGCAAAACTACATCAATTGACTTGTGGATAACTCCTCGCCGGACTACAATAATGGGTGCTAAAAAAAGACAATATCCACAAGTGCCTGACAGGTTTTACGCATTCTTATCCCAAAGTTGACGCAATCCATGAATGAGGTTCTTCGCCAGTCTCTGGTTCCTGATTTGTGGCAAAACTGCGCTGACCATTTGGCGCAGGAACTTCCTGAGCAACAGTTCAACACGTGGATCAAGCCCCTTGTGGCATATGTTGCTCACGATTTAAGCAAAGTCACGATCCAAGTTGGCAACCGATTCAAGTTGGATTGGGTTCGCGCGCAATATGCGTCCAGAATTGTGGTGCTTCTCGAAAAAATCTCAGGTCAACCTGTTGTGCTAGAGCTGGTACTTGCGCCTCGTGAAAATCCGATCAAATCGACGCCCATTCCGCAAAACTTCAAAGTCATGGGCGCTACAGAGCCTGTTGTTTTGAGCGCTGTCATAGATTCGGCAGTTGTCCCTTTTAAGAGTCGCCTAAACACTGCCCTGACGTTCGACACTTTGATTGAGGGTACGGCAAACCGTATGGGTCGAGCTGCTGCTCTGCACGTGGCTAGCAGCTTGGGCCAGCTTTACAACCCATTGTTCATTTATGGCGGAGTCGGCCTCGGTAAGACGCATTTGGTTCATGCTATCGGTAATAAGTTGTTGGCAGACAACCCGGCAGCCAAAATTCTTTACATTCACGCTGAGCAATTCGTTTCTGATGTGGTGAAAGCCTATCAAAGAAAAACATTTGATGAATTCAAAGAGCGCTATCACTCCCTTGATTTACTGCTGATAGATGACGTTCAGTTCTTTGCTAACAAAGACCGTACGCAAGAAGAGTTCTTCAATGCCTTTGAGGCTTTGTTGACCAAGAAGTCTCACATCGTGATGACCAGTGACACGTACCCCAAGGGTCTGACAGACATTCATGAACGCCTTGTGTCGCGTTTCGATTCAGGCCTCACGGTGGCCATTGAGCCGCCCGAATTGGAAATGCGCGTTGCCATCCTGATTCGCAAGGCCGAAGCTGAAGGCACGGTCATGCCAGAAGAGGTTGCCTTTTTTGTTGCTAAAAACGTTCGATCTAACGTGCGAGAGCTTGAAGGGGCATTGCGGAAGATCTTGGCCTACTCGCGCTTCAACCAAAAGGAAATTTCCATTCAGCTGGCTCGAGAAGCCCTTCGCGATTTGCTTTCGATCCAAAACCGACAAATTTCGGTTGAAAACATCCAGAAAACTGTAGCGGACTATTACAAGATCAAAGTCGCGGATATGTATTCCAAGAAAAGGCCTGCAAGCATCGCCAGACCTCGACAAATTGCCATGTACCTCGCCAAAGAACTGACGCAAAAAAGCTTGCCTGAAATTGGTGAGCTGTTTGGCGGACGTGACCACACGACCGTGTTGCACGCAGTCCGAAAAATGACGGCTGAACGCCAGTTGATGACCGAATTAAACCAACAATTGCATGTCCTAGAGCAAACGCTTAAAGGCTGATCTACAACCTAAACTGACCCATTAGATAGAAATCAAAAGCTGGGGATAATTTTTGAACAACTCATGAGTTATCCACAGGGCAACTTGTTTTTCTCAAGTTGTTCATGTTTGACAACCACAACAAATGGCGACTCATCACATACTTAAACAGTCTGTAAGTGGTTGATAAAAAAGGGGAAAATGATGATGTACACAGAAATTAGCGCCCTTTACTACTACTACTAATTTGAAATTAAAAAATTGAGAAGATAAGAAAGCACAAGTCATGATCGTTCTAAAAGCTAGCCAAGACAAAGTTTTATCGGCGCTTCAATCAGTTGCGGGCATCGTTGAGCGCCGGCATACATTACCAATTTTGGCAAATGTATTAATTCGTAAAACAGGCTCCCAAATTCAGCTGACTACAAGTGATCTTGAAATTCAGATCCGCACGACTGCAGAACTTGATGGAGATGAAGGTAACTTTACTGCTACGGTTGGTGCGCGTAAGCTCATTGATATCCTGCGTTCTATGCCTAGCGATCAAACGGTGTCCTTAGAGTCGAGTCAGAACAAATTAATTCTCAAGGGTGGAAAAAGTCGTTTTACGCTTCAAACATTGCCTGCTGAAGATTTTCCATTGGTGCAAGAAGCAGCCAATTTTGGTCCTATCTTTTCTATTCCACAAAAGACGCTCAAAGCACTGTTGAGTCAAGTGTCATTTTCAATGGCTGTACATGACATTCGCTACTACTTAAATGGTATTTTGTTTGTCGCTGAAGGTAAGCAACTAAGCCTAGTAGCCACCGATGGTCATCGGTTGGCTTTCTCATCGGCTACTTTAGATGTTGAAGTTCCGCGCCAAGAAGTCATCTTGCCTCGCAAGACTGTATTGGAGATGCAACGTCTCTTGAGTGACAAAGAAGGTGCTATTGAAATGCAATTCGCAGGCAATCAGGCTAAATTTAGCTTTGAAGGCATGGAATTTGTGACCAAGCTGGTAGAGGGCAAGTTTCCTGATTACAACCGGGTCATTCCTAAAAATCACAAAAACATCATCACGCTTGGTCGCGCAACGTTGCTGGCAAGTCTTCAGCGTACGGCCATTCTGACCAGTGAAAAATTCAAAGGTGTTCGCTTGAACATTGAGCCAGGCACTTTGCGTGTAGCCTCCAATAATGCTGAGCAGGAAGAGGCCGTCGATGAGCTTGACATCGATTATGGTGGTGATGCCATCGAGATTGGTTTCAATGTCACTTACCTGATTGATGCACTTTCCAATATGAACCAAGATATGGTCAAAATTGAGCTGGCTGACTCTAACAGCTCTGCTCTTCTCACGATTCCAGATGATGCTGCTTTCAAGTACGTTGTGATGCCCATGCGGATTTAAGCCAATCGGCACGGGTCAACTTTGACCCTTTGGACTAACCCGCGTCACTTTTAGACGCGGGTTTGTTTTTTCAAGAGATAAGCGAAAGTTAGTTATGACCGAACAGATCAAGCTCAATCAAGATGCCACCAGCATCCCTGACAACTCTGCAGATGTGCATTCAGGTGCCGGCGACGAAGGCAGTTCTAACTTCCAACCCGTCATTGATGCAAATCAGGCCGGTGCTTCTGAAGCTTATGGTGAGGGTTCAATCCAAATTCTGGAAGGGCTCGAAGCTGTTCGTAAGCGGCCTGGTATGTACATCGGTGACACTTCTGATGGTACTGGCTTGCACCATTTGGTGTTTGAGGTCGTTGATAACTCGATCGATGAATCTTTAGCCGGTCATTGCGACGACATCATGGTCACAATCCACTCTGATAACTCGGTCAGTGTCGTCGACAATGGGCGTGGCATTCCGACCGGTGTCAAGATGGATGACAAACATGAGCCAAAGCGCTCGGCGGCTGAAATTGCATTGACTGAACTCCATGCAGGCGGAAAATTCAACCAGAATAGTTACAAAGTTTCCGGCGGTTTACACGGCGTAGGTGTGAGCTGTGTGAATGCACTTTCTAAAACGTTGCGCTTGACGATTCGGCGCGATGGCAAAGTGCACTTCATGGAGTTTGCCAGAGGCTTTGTGCAAAACCGCATCATCGACACTGTGAACGGTACTGAAGTTTCTCCGATGAAAATCATTGGTGATACCGATAAACGCGGCACTGAAGTCCATTTTTGGCCTGACACAGAAATATTCAAAGAGAACAGTGATTTTCATTATGAAATTCTGAGTAAACGACTTCGCGAGTTGAGTTTTCTGAACAACGGCGTGAAAATTCGTTTGAAAGATGAACGCACCGGAAAGGAAGATGACTTTGCGGGTGCTGGTGGTGTCAAAGGTTTCGTTAACTTTGCCAACAAGGGCAAAACGGTTTTGCATCCCAACATTTTTCATGCCATGGGCGACCGTCAAAGTGACCAAGCCACCAATATCGGCGTCGAAGTCGCCATGCAGTGGAACAGCGGCTACAGCGAGCAGGTGCTTTGCTTCACTAACAACATCCCGCAGCGCGACGGAGGCACACATCTGACAGGTTTGCGTGCAGCCATGACTCGCGTGATCAATAAATACATCGATGACAGTGAGCTGGCTAAAAAAGCCAAGGTTGAAGTCACCGGGGACGACATGCGCGAAGGTTTGTGCTGCGTCTTGTCTGTGAAGGTGCCGGAGCCTAAGTTTTCAAGCCAGACTAAGGATAAATTGGTGTCGAGTGAAGTGCGCGGCCCGGTGGAAGACATCGTCAGCAAGCTGCTGTTCGACTATCTGCAAGAGCGGCCTAACGATGCCAAGATCATCGTTGGCAAGATCATTGAAGCTGCCCGTGCGCGTGAAGCAGCCCGTAAAGCCCGTGATATGACACGCCGTAAAGGCGTGTTGGATGGCATGGGCTTACCTGGCAAGCTGGCTGACTGCCAGGAAAAAGACCCGGCGATGTGCGAAATCTACATCGTCGAGGGTGACTCCGCCGGTGGCTCTGCCAAGCAGGGTCGTGACCGTAAGTTCCAAGCCATCTTGCCCTTGCGCGGCAAGATTCTGAACGTTGAAAAAGCCCGCTATGAAAAGCTGCTGACCAGCAACGAAATTTTGACCTTAATAACGGCGCTGGGGACGGGCATTGGCAAAGCAGGCGGTACGACCGGCAACGATGATTTCAACGTGGCTAAGCTCCGTTATCACCGTATCATCATCATGACCGATGCTGACGTTGATGGTGCACACATCCGCACCCTGTTGTTGACCTTCTTCTATCGTCAAATGCCTGAGCTGGTCGAGCGTGGTCACATTTACATTGCTCAGCCACCGCTTTATAAGGTCAAAGCAGGCAAAGAAGAGTTGTACCTCAAAGACGCCAGCGCGCTGGATGGCTTTTTGTTGCGCATCGCTATGCGAGATGCCAGCATTTTCACGGGTGGCCCGAATGGAACGACTATTGATGGCGACACGCTGTCTGAATTGGCGCGCAAACATCAGGTTGCTGAAGGCGTCATAGCGCGTTTGGGCGCTTTCATGGATGCAGAGACATTGCGATCTGTTGCTGACGGCGTAGCGCTTGATTTGGACACCTTGCCGGCTGCAGAGGCATCCGCAGCAGCTTTACAGGCTCACTTGCCTGACGCTGTAGTGATCGGTGAGTTTGATGTGCGCACAGACAAGCCGCTCTTACGCATCAGCCGTCGCCACCACGGGAACACCAAAAGCAGCGTCATCACGCAAGACTTTATCCATGGCTCTGATTACGCAGCTTTAGCCGAAGCCGCCCAGACCTTTAAATCCTTGATCAGCGAAGGCGCCCGTGTCATGCGCGGTGAAGGCGAGCGGAAAAAGGAAGAAAAGATCAGCGACTTCCGTCAAGCCATGCGCTGGTTGATCGTGCAGGCAGAGAACGGTACCTCGCGCCAGCGTTACAAGGGACTGGGCGAAATGAATCCGGCTCAGCTGTGGGAAACGACGATGGATCCGACCGTGCGCCGTTTGCTGCGTGTGCAAATTGATGACGCTATTGAAGCGGATCACGTCTTTACCATGCTTATGGGCGATGACGTTGAGCCACGCCGAGAGTTCATCGAAGCAAACGCGCTCAGGGCTGGCAACATTGATGTCTGAAGCGATTGCGGCACCCGCCTGTCCGCAATGCGGACTTGAAAACACTTACCCGGATGGCACTAATTTTGTGTGCCCGGATTGTAGTTTTGAGTGGCCTATGAAGGAGGAGGCTGATGAGGCCACCGCAGAGTCCGACGGCGTGATTCGTGACGCCAATGGCAACGCTTTGGCCGACGGTGATGCGGTCATTTTGATCAAGGACTTAAAGGTCAAGGGTTCATCCATCGTGCTCAAAAAAGGCACGAAGGTCAAAAGCATCCGTCTGCCTGACGGTGCTGGTGACCACGAGGTGGATTGCAAAACCGACCAAGGCGGCTTCATGCTCAAGGCCTGCTTTCTCAAGAAGGCTTGAGCGCTAGATTCACTTGCCGTCAGGCAACTCGATCTTGACTTCCAGTACATCCAAATTGTCTTGACGCTCAAGGTTGACCTTGATGTCATTCGGGTTGATGTTGATGTACTTGGAAATCACGGCAATCAAGTCGCGTTGCAGAGCTGGCAAATAGTCCGGTTTGTGGTTCCCTCCTGAACGTTCGTGCGCAAGGATGATTTGCAGACGTTCCTTGGCGACACTGGCCGTTTTCTTTTTCTCGCCGAGCAAGAAGGAAAGGAAAGACGCCATGGCTTATTTCCCCCCGAAGAGACGCTTGAAAAAGCCAGGCTTTTGCGCATCAATGAAGCGCATTGGCTTGTCCTCGCCAAGGAAGCGGTCAATCACGTCTTTGTAGGCCTCAGAAACATCAGTGCCGGCCATGTGCACCGCTGGCACGCCTTGGTTGGAGGCTTGCAGCACAGACTCCGACTCAGGAATCACGCCTATCAGTTTGATGCGCAAGATGTCGGTGATGTCTTCGAGCGACAGCATCTGGCCTTGGTCCACGCGGTTCGGGTTGTAGCGCGTGATCAGTAAGTGTTCTTTGATCGGCTCGCTGCCTTCAATGCCGCGTTTGGTTTTGCTCGACAGCATGCCCAAAATACGGTCTGAATCGCGCACCGACGAGACTTCAGGGTTAGTGACGATGAGGGCTTCATCGGCAAAGTGCATGGCCATCAGTGCACCGGTTTCTATACCCGCTGGAGAGTCGCAGATGATGTATTCGAAGTCCATCGCCGACAGGTCTTTGAGCACTTTCTCAACGCCGTCTTTACTCAGTGCTTCTTTGTCGCGTGTTTGCGAGGCAGCGAGGACATACAGGTTGTCGCATTGCTTGTCTTTGATGAGCGCTTGGTTCAGGTTCGCTTCGCCCTGAATGACGTTAATCAGGTCATACACCACGCGGCGTTCGCAGCCCATGATGAGGTCCAAATTGCGCAAGCCGACGTCGAAGTCGATGACGGCGGTTTTGTGACCGCGCAGAGCCAAGCCGGTTGCAAAGCTGGCGCTGGTGGTGGTTTTACCCACGCCGCCCTTGCCGGAAGTCACCACAATGATTTTGGCCATTACTGAAAGTCCTTTGATTGAAAACGGGGGTTCTGCGTGCAGTGAACGACGAGCGAAGGCGTCATTTTCACATGGCATCCATGACTAATTTATCGCCCTCGGGGCCGGCCACCAGCCGCACTTGCGCTGGCTTGCCTTGAATGCTGGCGGGCAGCGGATTTTCGCTGGTGCGGTAAATGCCGGCTATAGAGATGAGTTCAGCTTCCATGCTGAGGGCGAAGATGCGTGCTTCGGTGTTGCCGCGGGCACCGGCCATGGCTTTGCCACGCAGCGGGGCGTAGACGTGGATGTGGCCGTCAGCAATGATTTCTGCGCCGGCGTTGACCATCGCCAAGACCACTAGGTCTCTGCCGCGAGCATAGATTTGTTGGCCAGAGCGCAGCGGCTTGTTGATGACGAGCGCACCCAACGGCGCATCGGGCATAGGCTGTATCGGCACCGGGGATGCGGCTTGCGCTGCGGCAGGCGAGGCTTTTGTGCTTGGGGCAACTTGCGTCGGTGGGGCAACATGGCGCTCGGGCTCTGGTGTGGGTGGACTGCTGGCCACCACGCGAGCATCTGGCGCAGGTAACAGGCCGGCGGCCAGTCCTTCGGCCATCTGGGCGGGGCTGCCACCTTTGATGGCAATTGGCACCAAGCTGTATTGACGCAGAAGAGTCAATACAGCTTGGAAATCAATCGTTTCGACAACGGCACCATTGCGGCGTGCTGTTGCATTCAGCTGCGTGAGGTCGATCACCAGCGGGTCATGATCAAAAAAATCGGGAATATCGCCGAAGCGGGTCTTCAAGTCGCGCGCCAAGGCGTCGAGGTCTGTGGATTTCAGCAGTAAAGCGACCAACGGCAGGTTGGCACTCTTGATCTCAAACGAGGCCGGTGTTGCTGATGAGGTAGCCGAAGGGGCAACGGTCATGGATGATAGGCGGAGCTTGGCCGAGGGTAAGCAAAAACTGGTGTATGGAACTAACGGTCTAGAACGGCGTCTTGAACCGCCAAAGATTTTAACAGCGCCGCTAGAGTGCGCCGAGCTGGATCGACACTGAGCCCTGTCATGCCGTTTGCAAGTGCGATTTGGTGTCGATAATTCAAAAAACAATCTCAGCTGCTAGGGGTGCATGGTCAGACAGATGGGACCATGGTTTGCGCGGCAATACAACGGGCGCGTGGGCGACGGCATTGCGGACATAAATGCGGTCTAGTCGTAGCAGCGGAAAGTGTGCTGGAAAGGTCCGGGCAGGACGCCCCTGCGCCTGCACAAAAACTTCATATAAACCCGCACCTTTCTCAAGTTGTTTCTGCGCGTGTTGGCGCCAATCATTGAAATCGCCTGCGACGATGACTGGCGCGGTAGATGGAATGTCGTTACGCACTAAATCGCAGATCACGTCCATTTGTTGCTTGCGGTGAGACTCAAGTAGGCCAAGATGAACGCAGACAGCGTGTACGTTGGGACGCCTGTCTGGCATTTGCAGGACGCAATGCAGAAGTCCGCGCCGCTCGGGGCCGCTGATCGATACGTCACGGTTCTCGTAATGAATGATCGGGAACTTAGACATGACCGCATTGCCATGGTGGCCCTTGGTGTAGACCGCGTTGCGGCCGTAGGCGAACTCGGGCCAGATGCTGTCAGCCAAAAATTCGTAATGTGGCGCATCGGGGTAGTTATTGAATTTATCTGCGTGTGTCGCGTGTGTGCCGGCAACTTCTTGCATGAAAACAACGTCGGCACCAACCAGCCGAACGGCGTCACGCAACTCATGGAGAATAAACTTACGGTTGAAGAATGTGAACCCCTTGTGGATGTTCACCGTCATGACCTTGATAGAAAATGCCGGCAAACTGCTGGCTACAGCCGCATTGGCTTCAGGAGACTGGATTTCGGATCGCGGAGCATGCATGAGGGGTAACAAACGAATTGTCAGAAGTGTCAAAGGTCAGTTTTACCGCGGATTGCTGGGTTGACGATGTAGGACAGCGCGCACAGCGCCGTGGCGGCGATATAGTCGACCTTACTCTAAAGTCATACATCATGGATGTATTGCACTGCACGTCGCTGAGACCGCCGAGAGGGAGTGCAGGATGCGTTTGCTTGGATGAGCCGCGGCGTGGCTCATCGTGCTGGTGGGCACGTTGGCGTGGGCCGCATTTGCATTCTGGTTACACGGCTTGCTCATGGGCATATGGCCCATGAGCTAAGTGTCCATTGAAGACCTCAGCCGGGTTGGTGCTGACCGCCCATCGGTCCCATCCGATGAGCGCCATGACCGCGGAAAGCACGGTCAAATTGCGCATCAAAAACCTTTTTTTGATCGGCGTTTAATACCGCATAAAAGGTTTTGGTGGCTTGCGCACGCTGGTCCATGCGCGCGGTCATGTCTGCCACTCTTTCTGCATGCAAGGCACGCATGCGGTCTAGGCGCTCAGGCGTTGGCAGCTTGCTCAGCTCTTCATGCGATGCAGCCATGGAGGTTTGAGGCGTTAGGCGAGGCTTTGGCTTGATGGTGTCGGTGTAGGTCGTCCACGCGGCTTCTTGTGCTGGTGTTATCTTCAGCTTGACCTTGAATTCGGCCAGACGCTGGGTCATGCGAGCCTGCATCTTGGCCGGATCGTGTCTGCCCATGGCTTGACCCTGTGTGGCTGGGTCAGCGCCTGGCCCAGTTCCCGGAAGAGGTTGGGCCATGCTGTAACCAGAGAGCGTGCTGAGAGCGCCCGCCAAAATGAGGGTGTGAAAAGGTTTGAAGTGCGTACGCATGATGTATTCCCTTTGAGTGAAGCTGACGAAAGAACAAGGACTAACACTTTTGGCGCCAGCTTGAAGGTGAGTTTGAGCGGGCCCTGTATCGTTGCCGTGACGCGCGGGTATGGCTTTGTAAAGTTGATCGAGGAGACGTGTTTTAAAAGTGTGTCGCCAGCCCTGACGGCATGCCACAATGATTTCAGCTTGTCGGGGTGCCAAAGATGAAATATCTGCGGCTGAGATCGCTTTACTGCGAGACCCGCTGAACCTGATCGGGATCATCCCCGCGTAGGAAACAAGGCACTTTGGCTCCGGTATTCCATGATGGATTT